>CAJQLI010000022.1 GCA_905479125.1 uncultured Alphaproteobacteria bacterium
TGCGAGCGGTCTTAAAATCGTCATGGCGACCGGCGACAGCGCCCGCACTGCTCAGGCCGTTGCCGCGAAGCTCGGTATTACGGACGTCCGTGCCGACCTGCTGCCCGAAGACAAGGGCGCGCTGATTGCGGAACTGCAGGCGGCGGGAGCGAAGGTCGCCATGGCCGGGGACGGGGTGAACGATGCACCTGCTCTGGCCCAGGCCGATGTCGGCATTGCCATGGGTACAGGCGCCGATGTCGCTATTGAAAGTGCCGGCATCACGCTGGTTAAAGGCGATCTGACCGGCATCGTGCGGGCGCGTATTTTGGCAAAGGCCACCATGGCGAATATCCGCCAGAACCTGTTTTTTGCTTTTATCTACAACACCGCGGGCGTGCCGATCGCCGCGGGCGTGCTGTTCCCGGTCTTCGGTATCCTGCTCTCGCCGATGTTCGCGGCGGCGGCGATGAGCCTGTCATCGGTATCGGTGGTGGGCAATGCGCTGCGGTTGAGACGGGTCCGGCTCGGGTAAGGCAGGTCCGCCGGTTCTAACCCCGAACCCGGTTTATATAATACCGACCCGGGTTAACGCCCTCGGGCAGTGGCTGGGCTTCCCAGTTGCTGACCGTGTATTCCTGATCGCTGCACACCAGACCGCCCGGCGCCATCAGCGCGTTGACGAGGGGGGCGATGGTGGCGACCAGCTTTGCGTTCAGATCCCGCCTGCTGGAACCGATATCGCAATGGGCGAGGGCGGCCGGTGCGCCGATACGGCTCATCGCGTCCGCGAGGGTTTCAGTGACGTCACCCAGGATCATGTGATTGTCATCAGGGGTGCAGTCCGGGTGGGCTGCGACGCGCTGGTCGAAGACGAAAATTTCGCGGTCGGGGAACAGGTCGCGCAGGTGATCGTATGTACGGCCGTTGCCGAGACCGAGTTCCAGGATCGGGCCGGGCACATCGGCGATCATGTCCACTGCCATGTTCAGGCAGTCACGTTGCGCCGAGACGCGCCGGATAAAGGAGTCGAGTCTGCTCATCGGAGAGGTCTCATTCTGTCTGGTTTCTGATATCGCCGCCTACCGTCCTGCGGTAAGCGGCTGCTGGCTTGCCGTTCACGGGGCGCTGTTGGCCTCGCGGAGTTGTGCTGTCGTGGCTTCCAGCCTGTGGGCGAGCTCGCGCATGATTTCGACCGACATGTCCGGGAATTCGCTGATCAGCCGGAAGAACAGGTCCTTGGTGATCGCCAGTGTCGTCAGTTCGGTTTCGGCGCGGATCGTTGCCGTGCGGGGCACATCAATCAGGATCGCAATTTCACCGACGAAGTCGTTCATGCCAACCTTGGCGACGGAGAGCTCTCCGTGCGGGGTGTCGACCACAACGTCCGCCTGCCCGTCGAGAATGATATAGGCGGCATCGCCCGGGTCACCCTGGTGAAACAGTTCCTGACCTGCGGGAAACGTCAGCCGTTCGCTGGTAAAGGCGAGCAGTTTGAGTTTTGACGGTTCGATTTTTGCAAACAGCGGCACGCTGCGCAGGGCCTCGACCTCTTCGTTCAGGCTCACATCTTCCTCCCGGACTTACTTCTGAAAATCATACGCGTCGTCTGTTTCAATGTCATCGCGGCAAAACTATTCAGCCTGAACCAGATCGTGCAGGGCGGTGCCTTCGCGATTCAGCTCCTCGAAGGTTCCCTGTTCAATCACCCGGCCCGATTTCATCACCAGGGCGCGGTCGAAATCCGACGCCATGGACGGGCGATGTACGGCCCAGATCAGGCCGCGCCCGTCGAATTCCTGTTTGAGCCCTGCAAGGATCGCGGTCTGCGCGGCACCGTCCAGGCTGCCGGTTGCCTCGTTGAGGATCAGCACATCCGGGCGTTTGAGGATGGCGCGCGCAATGCCGAGCTTCTGCCGCTGGGCACTCGACAGGCGTCCGCCACCATTGCCGACATGGAAACTGAGACCGACTTCCATCACCGCGGCCCGCAGACCGAGATCGTCTATCACCTGGGCGATAATCTCACCGACACGTTCGCCGCCCCGTGCCTGACCGTAGGCCAGTTTGCCGAACAGGATATTGTCCTGCAGCGATGCGGCAGCGTTATATCCGTTGACATCAAAGAGTTCGACCATGCCCCTGAATTCTTCCGGCAGGTTGGCGGCGAATGCCTTGCGGGCTTTCAGAATGCGTTGTTGCAGGTCGTCGTCGATGACGCCGAGGCGATGGCGCGCGGGCGATACCTTGAATGGCAGGGACAACAGCATCGTGCGTTCTTCCGGGCGCAGGGTTGCAATACCATCGCGGTTTATCCGGGTCAGTATGGCCTGGTATTCCGGCAGGTCCTCGGCGGAAATAAAACTGAACTGTTCGAAGAACGGATGACCCGGCGGCAGGTCGGCGAACAGTTCCGTCATCGTCGACGCGATCTGCTGTCCGGTATCAAGCAGGACGTCGATCAGGCCTTCACGCTCTAACAGGTCGATCACATAGGTATTTTCGGCCAGGCGTTCCATGTCGAATCCGCTGCCGATAGGCGTGCCGAATAGCAGGTTTTCGCCGAGGGTCGCATTGTCATTGTATTTTTCAGGATCGAAACCTTCGACAAGCGCCGCGATTTCAGGGTCCGTCAGCCGGGTATGAAATTCGGCACGTGCTTTCAGGAACTGTTCTGCGAGACCGGGCTGGGTCGCCGGGTCGATCGAACCGCGCAGCCCCAGCTGATAAATATCGCCGTCGAGCGTAACCATTTTAAGGGTCTCGAAGATCCGTAATAGCAGGGCATGGTCGTCCGGCGCGTCCGCCGCATCGTAATCGATCCAGTCAGCGTTGATGTCATCCGTCGAATTGCCGGCAGCAATGGCCTCCACCCGCCATTTCTCTGTCGCCTGACGTGTCTCGTCATCGTATTCAGCATCCCGCAGGGGCAGGTGCTTGACGCCATAAAGCAGGTTGTCCCGCACCGTCGTCGAGAACATATAGGCGGACGATCCGACATAGGCGAGCCTGCGCCCGGTGACCGCTTCCGGCAGAGTGTCTGCTGCCTGTCCGCCCAATCGCAAGGTCCCTGCAGTGGGTGACAGCAGGCGTGCGAGCATTTGGGTTGTTTCGTCCTTGCCTGACCCACCACCGCCGATAATGGCGACGTGTTCTGCGGCATCGACCATGAACGACGCGCCTTCGACCAGAGCGGCGCCCGTATCGTCAATAAGGGACAGGTTGGACGCTGCAATTTCTCCCGACAGGGGTGCGATCGCGTCAGGTTCGTCCAACTGGCGCGATTCTTCTGCCAGTCCCACCGGCTGGAACTGTTCCATGACCTGTTCGTACTTGATCTTGGCGTCCGCCTGGCGCTGATAGAAGTTCAGGAGTTCCTTCCAGGGGGCTGCAAGATCTTTATGGGCCGCGATTGCCGCCATCAGCGTGCCAATTTCGAGCTCGCCCTTGATCGCAAGGTAGCCGCCAATGGCATAGAACGAGAAAGGGCCCAGCTGGTTGATCGTGTTGTTCAGGAACTTGACGATGAATTTCCAGATATAGATCTGGAGGCGGACTTCGTAGATCGCTCCAAGCCGGTGCGAAAAATCGGCCCGTTCGCGGCGTGCGGTGTTATGAGCGTGAATTTCCTGGACCCCGGCGACGGTCTCGCCGATCCGGTCCGATAGCTGGCGGACCAGGCGTACGCGTTCCTTGCCGAGAAGGTTAACGCGGCGTTGCAGCTTGGGGATCAGGTATCCCTGCAGCGGATATAGCGCGACGGCTGCAAGCGCCATGTACCAGTTCTGCACGAACAGAAAGGCCAGGATGACGATAAGATAGCCACCCTGAAAGATCGGCAGCTTGAAAGCATCGCCGATAAACCCGCCGAGCGGCTCGACTTCGGCGGTGACCATGGTCACGATCTCGGATGACGATGTTTTGCGGAACTGCGGGAGTGGAAAGCGGAGAACCCGGCCGTAAAGGTCGAAACGGAGCCTGCGCAGCATCCGTTCTCCGGTAATTCCGGCATATACGTTGATAACGTATTTAAATGCCTGGTTTATGATCACCAGTCCCAGGAATATGCCGCATAGCAGCCATAGATACTCGACCTGGTCGAATTGAATCTGTGACACGGATGTCGGGAAAGTCGTGTCTTTTCCCTGAATCGCGCTATTTACGATCAGTTTCGGTAGTTCGTAGAACGCATACAGGAACGGGAAGGATGCCGTCGCCATAATCGTCAACACCACTTGGCGGCGCATCGAATAACGGATGATATAGCGGTAAATGCTTTTTTCCACGGTGATCCCGCTTGTGGCGCCAAGAAGAGCAAGAAGAGAATGTCTTCAGCTTTTACAGTACTGGCGCAATTTTTACGACAGGCGACCGCAAAATGGCAAATACGTTGTGAGAGGATACGTAGCTGCCGCTTTCTGTGCAGTGACGGCTGTCACAGCGACGCGGGGCCTGTACACCTAGAATTACCAAAACCGGAACGCGGTAATCTCAGGTTGGGCGTAAGGGCTAGCTGTGCGATATTCGCGCAAATAGTACGAGGTGGATACAGGATGATATCTGAGAGGGGCCATCAGCGCGCACTCATATACAGCCACGACAGTTTTGGTCTGGGCCACCTGCGTCGTTGCCGGGCTATCGCGCATGCGCTGGTTGATCAAAATCCGGATATGTCCGTCATTATTCTGTCCGGGTCGCCCATTATCGGTAATTTCGATTTTCGCCGCCGCGTCGATTTCGTCCGTGTGCCTGGCGTTATCAAGCTGCGGAACGGCGACTACACGTCTTACAGTCTCGATCTCGATATAGAAGAGACCGTCGCGTTGCGGGCCTCGATCATCAAACATACTGCTGAAATTTTCGATCCCGATATCTTCATTGTCGACAAGGAACCTCTCGGCCTGCGCGGCGAAGTGGCTGAAACGCTCGAAATGCTGAAAGAGCGGGGCACCCCGCTGGTGCTTGGCCTCCGCGATGTCATGGACGAACCCTCCCTTCTGGCCCCCGAATGGAAACGTAAGAACGTCATGCCGGCACTGGAAAACCTGTATGACGAAATATGGGTCTATGGCCTGCCGCAGATATGCGACCCGCTTGCCGAAATCGACCTGACGCCGCAGGTCCGCCGCAAAATGGTGTTTACCGGCTATCTTGAGCGTGAGGACGCGCGCGGCGCTCCGACGGCCGACCATGCTATTCCGTTTGATCGGCCCTATCTGCTGGTAACGCCCGGCGGTGGCGGTGATGGCGAAGCGCTGGTCGACTGGGTCCTGCGGGCCTATGAGACGGATGCGACTGCGCCTTACCCGGCATTGCTTGTTTTCGGTCCGTTCATGCAGCAGGAAAAGCAGGCCGAATTTGCCCGGCGGGCGGCGGCTCTGAAACTGGTCGAAGCGATAACGTTCGAAGCGAATATCGAACCGCTAATTCAGGGCGCCGCGGGGATTGTCGCAATGGGCGGCTATAATACGTTCTGCGAAATTCTGTCCTTCGACAAGCCAGCGCTGGTTGTGCCGCGCACCGTGCCGCGAATGGAACAGTATATCCGTGCCGACAGGGCCCAGGAATTGGGTTTGCTGCGTATGCTCGTCGATGACGGTGTCCGCCGCGCACAGGATATGGCAACGGCGCTCCGCCATCTGCCGCAGCAAAACCGTCCGTCGGACGTCGTCGTGCCGGGCCTGCTGGACGGGTTGCCCAATGTAAACCGGCTGGCGCGCCGGCTCAGCGACAGGCGTGGCAAATCGATTGCCGCCGTCGCCGAGAGCGGATGAGCGGATACGACATTTTATGACGGGCAGGACTGCTATCGTCGTGAAGGGATATCCGCGGCTATCGGAAACCTTTATCGCCCAGGAAATCCGTGGACTCGAATTGCGCGGGATGGATATCGAGATCGTTTCCCTGCGACACCCGACCGAAAAACACACTCATCCCGTTCATGCCGAGATAGAAGCGCCTGTGCGCTATTTACCGGAATATCTTTATCAGGAACCGCGACGGGTTTTCGCCGCCTGGCGGGCGGCGCGGAAACTGGCGGGATACCGGGCAGTTCGCCGGACCTGGCTGCGTGACCTGTGGCGCGACAGGACACCCAACCGTATTCGCCGGTTCGGGCAGGCGCTGGTACTGGCGCATGAACTACCGGATGATATTGATCATATTCACGTTCATTTCCTCCACACACCGGCCTCGGTTGCACGCTATGCCGCCGAGATGACCGGAAAACGCTGGACTGTTTCGGCCCATGCGAAGGACATCTGGACGTCCCCCGACTGGGAAATCCGTGAAAAGCTCGATTCCTGCGACTGGCTGGTGACATGCTCCGCTTATGCGCGAAATCATCTGGCAGGTCTTGATTCAAGCGGCACGCGGGTCGAGCTCGTCTATCACGGCCTCGACAGCTCCCGCTTTCCGGCGGCCCCGGAAAGACGGCCAATGCGCGATGGACGGGACCCGGATGATCCCCTGCTTATTTTGTGTGTCGGGCGTGCCGTCGAGAAAAAGGGCCACGATATCCTGCTGGACGCCCTCGGTCGGTTGCCCGATGACCTCAACTGGCGGCTCTGGCATATCGGCGGTGGCGAGTTACGCGATAAATTGCGCGCCCAGGCGGAACGCCTCGGTATTGCTGATCGTGTTGAGTGGTTCGGGGCGCTTCCCCAAGGCGAGGTTATAGAACGGTATCGCAACGCTGACCTTTTTACCCTGGCAAGCCGGGTCGGGGATGATGGTGACCGGGATGGCCTGCCAAACGTATTGATGGAAGCGCAAAGTCAGGCACTGGCCTGTGTCGCGACCGATGTATCGGCGATTCCGGAATTGATTGTCGATGGTGAAACCGGCGTGTTGATCCCGTCAGAGGACTCGGCGGCGTTGTCGGCGGCGATTGTCGATCTGGCAGGAAACCCGGAACGCCGCCTGTTCCTGGGGCGCGCCGGTGAGGCCCGCGTTCGTGGTACGTTTTCGTTCACCGTAGGTGTCGACCGGCTCATCGAGAAATTCGGTGTGGCGGATGACGCGGCCGGCCGCGACGCCGCCTGAGATGGTGAGTTGAGTATGCAGATAGCCTTTCCCGCCTCGATGTTTGGTTCGCCTGTTATGTCTGCTGGCAGGTCGGCGGGCGAGCACCATGCTGCTCGCTACCGCCGCAATAAAATTTCTGAAACCACAATGAAGGTCTACGCTGCATGACGCCTATTGCACTCATTCGCCATGGTCCGACCGACTGGAATGCGGAACATCGCCTGCAGGGCCGTGTGGACAGACCGTTATCTGATGAAGGACGGGAAAAGGTTTCGACCTGGGCAGTTCCGGATGCCTACAGGGACTTTCACTGGGTCTCCAGCCCGCTGAGCCGTGCGCAGCAGACGGCGGCGTTGTTATCGCTCGACATCAAACAGCTCGAACCGGCCATTATCGAGATGGATTGGGGAGATTGGGAAGGGCACACCCGTGACGAGCTGGAGGTGATTTATGGAGACGAGGTCGGGAAGCGCGCGGCGCTAGGGCTCGACCTGCGGCCGCATAATGGCGAGAGTCCGCGCGACCTGCGTGACCGGTTTGGTGTCTGGGTGCGCAGCGTCGTGGAGACGGGTGTCCCCACCGGGGCTGTATGTCATCAGGGGGTAATCCGCGCTGCCCTGTCGCTTGCGACAGACTGGAGCATGGTCGGAAAACCGCCCCAGAAAATGGACTGGGCCAGCGTGCACCTGTTCAACGCGCACGCGGATGGGACACTCGAAATCGCAGAACTGAATATCAGCCTGTCACAGGAAGATGCCGGGTGAGCAAGCCACATGTCTTTTTCTGGGTCCAGCATCTTCTGGGTATCGGTCACCTGCAGCGCACCGCGACCCTTGCACGTGCTTTTCGGCGCGCCGGGATGACGGTCACCGTTGTATCGGGCGGGCATGAAGTTCCGGGACTGGATCTGGGCGGGGCAACGCTTGTGCAGCTGCCGCCGGTCCGCGCGGCGGACAAGTATTTCAAAATCCTGGTCGATGATACTGATTCCGAAATTGACGATGCTTTCCGCGAAAATCGCTGTGAATTGTTGCTGGCCGCCTATCGTGCGGCCGTACCCGATGTGGTGATCACCGAGTTGTTTCCGTTCGGCCGCCGGCAGCTGCGCCGGGAATTGACGGTTCTGCTCGACGCGGCCAGGGCACAACCCGTGCCGCCTCTTATCGTTTCTTCGGTCCGGGATATCCTGGTCGAGCCACCGAAGCCCGAACGGGTCGCCGAAATGCTTGAACGGGTCGAGACCTATTACGACCGGGTGATGATCCACGGCGATCCCACATTGATTCCCTTCGATGAGACCTTTGCCCATGCGGACCGGATCGCTGATCGCGTGGCTTATACCGGTTACGTTGTCGACATGCCGCAAAAGGTACCCGGCGGCCCCGGAACCGACGAGGTAATCGTGTCTGCAGGCGGCGGTGCCGTCAGCGAGGAACTGTTCCGTGCCGCGATGGCTGCCCGGCCCCTGACCCGTCTTGCCAACCGGACATGGCGCATTCTTGCCGGGCACGCCCTGGCGGATGACGTGTTTGCGTCAGTTGCCGGGGATGCGCCTGAAGGTGTTGTCGTTGAACGCGCCCGGTCCGATTTTCCGACACTGATGGCGAATTGTACCCTTTCGATCAGCCAGGGGGGCTACAACACGGTGATGGAAATGATGACCGCCGGGACGCGTGGCGTCATCGTGCCTTATGCCGGTGGGCTGGAAACGGAACAGACGCTGAGGGCGCGGCTGCTGGAGAACCGCAGCGGTATTCGCACGATTCCCGAAGACACGCTGAACCCGGCGGCATTGGCGGCGGCAGTCGATGCTGCGCTTGATGCCCCTCCCCCCGACGCGTCGGGGCTGGATACCGGTGGCGCTGACAAAAGTGCTGCTTTGATCGAAGTCTGGCTTGGCCAGAGAGAAGGAAATGTTGCATGACCGGATGGGATCGATTGTCGATCGAACTCGATGCCTGGTCGGCGGCAGGCCGGGCCGCTGAATTCTGGTGGCGGGATGACGATGCGATCGACACCACGCCGGCGCTGGACCGCCTGCTTTCCCTGCGGGCCGCCCTGGACCTGCCATTGGCGCTTGCGGTCATTCCGACCAATGCCAGCCCGGCGCTTATCCCGGCGCTGAAGGGGCAGGCGGGTATCGATATCCTGCAACACGGCTATGCCCATGTCAGTCATCGGCCCGAGGATGAAAAGAAGGCCGAACTCGGGGCCGACCGGGATCTCTGGGACATCGCGCGCGAGGTGTCCGATGGACGTGGGCGGATGCTTGGTCTGTTCGATGGTGATTGGCTCGATGTCATGGTTCCGCCGTGGAACCGCATAGACCCTGCGGTCATAAACCTTTTGCCCGGATTGGGGTTTCACGGCCTGAGCACGTTCAACGCACGCGCGGCGGACGGTATCTCCTCTGATCTGACTGTCGTTAATACCCATGTCGACATCATCGACTGGGTCGGAACACGGGAATATGCCGGTGATGACGCCGTACTCTCCGCCGCGGTTGAACACCTGGCGGCGAAACGCACAGGCAGTGCCGACCCGGCGGAAGCGACCGGTATTCTGTCCCACCATCTGGCGCATGACGATGCCTGTTGGGGATTCATTGAAAAATTCGGGCGCTTCACCGCGCTGCACCCTGCGGTCAGGTGGCGGTCGGCCACCGACCTGTTCCCGGTGTCGTCATGACCGGATCCACGTCGCACCGTCATACGTTCAAGTCGCTGACATCCGATTATACCCGGTCCTTTGGCGGTGTTCTGGTGATGGTCCTGCCGCTTAGCAGCGTCGAAACAACCGGGACGGTCGCCTGGGCGCTTGCGGCCGGCGCCTTGTTGTTTGCGGTTTATGGTTTCAACACAATCCTGCGGCACCTTGGTGCCGTCGAATGCAATGACACCGGCATATCTGTTTCGGGGCTGTTCAGGCGGTCTGTCGCATGGACGGAGGTAACGGATGTACAGGTGCGCTATTTTTCAACCCGGCGCGATGGAAGAAAAGGCTGGATGCAACTTGTCGTCAAAAGTCCCACTGCAAGTATCCGGATCGAATCGACTCTTGCCGGGTTCACAGATATTGTTGGGGCCGCGGTGGACGCCGCGAACACGAAAGGCATCGACCTTTCATCAACGACGCTCGGAAACGCAGAAGTTCTGGGCGTTAAAACCGGGTTATTCACGTCAGGCAACGGATCCCCATGCCGGATCTCTTAAACGTCAACGACCTCAAGGTCGAATTCCACGTGACGGAAGGTGTCGTTCGCGCAGTCAACGGTGTGAGCTTTCGCGTGCCGGCAGGCAAGACTGTGGCGCTGGTTGGCGAGTCCGGCTCCGGCAAGTCAGTTGTGTCCCAGACGGTCATGGGCATCCTTCCGAAATCGGCAAAGGTCACCGGCGGCGAGGTGATTTTTCACGATCCGCGTGACGGTTCAGTCACCGATCTGCTGACCCTCGACCAGGATGGCGACAAGATGCGTTCGATCCGCGGCGGGCGGATATCGATCATCTTCCAGGAACCGATGACTTCGCTTTCGCCGGTACACACGGTGGGAGACCAGATTTCAGAAGCATTGTTTCTGCATCGAGAAGTCACCAAGGCTGAAGGGATGGAGCTGACGGCGGAAATGTTGCGGCTGGTCGGATTTCCGGATCCGAAACGGGCACTCCGCACCTATCCGTTCGAGCTGTCCGGCGGGTTGCGTCAGCGCGCGATGATTGCGATGGCCCTTGTCTGCCGCCCGGCACTATTGGTCGCGGATGAGCCGACGACGGCGCTTGATGTGACTATTCAGGCGCAGATTCTGAAATTGCTGAACGACCTGCAGTCGGATCTGCAGATGGCCGTTCTGATGATCACCCATGATCTTGGCGTGGTCGCGAATGTCGCTGATGAAATCGTCGTGATGTATCACGGCGGCGTATTGGAACGCGGAACGCTGGACGATATTTACCGCGCCCCCGGGCATGATTACCTGCGCGCACTTCTCCGGGCGGTGCCGCGGTTCAACATGAAACCGGGCGAACGTCTTATACCGCTGCGGGAAATTGAACACCGGACCGGTCACCTGCTGGCGGAACGTGAAGAAGAACCGGTCAAGCTCGATACGCCGTTGCTTCGGGTAACCGGTCTGACCAAATCCTACGAGCTTCGAAAGGGTGGTCTGTTTGCCGCTGGCGATACGCAGAAAGTACTGGCGGTCGATGATGTCAGCTTTTTCGTGCGCCAGGGTGAATGTCTGGGCCTGGTCGGTGAATCGGGTTGCGGCAAGACGACCCTGTCGAAAATGATTATGCGGGCGCTGACACCGGATTCCGGAGAGGTCGTGTTCAACGACCGCGGCCAGGACGTTGATCTGACGCAGCTGACTGAAAAGGAACTGCTGCCGTATCGGCGCAAGATACAGTTCATGTTCCAGGACCCGTTCTCGTCTCTCAATCCGCGGATGACCGTGTTCGACATCATCTCGGAGCCGTTATTGATCCATAAGATTGGCGACAAGGAATACCGCGCCGAGATGGTGCAGGAGCTGATGGCGCTGGTTGGTCTCGATCCGCGCTCGCTGAATCGCTACCCGCATTCATTTTCGGGCGGACAGCGCCAGCGTATCGGTATCGCGCGCGCCCTGGCGCTCAAGCCTGAATTACTGTTATGCGACGAGCCCGTATCGGCGCTCGACGTCTCGGTACAGGCGCAAATTCTCAATCTGATGAAGGACCTCCAGAAAGACCTGGGGCTGACCTATCTTTTCGTTTCCCATAACCTCGCCGTCGTCGACTATATCGCAGACCGCATCGCCGTTATGTGTGCCGGGCGTCTTGTGGAAACGGCGCCGCGCGATGTCTTGTTCCGCGCGCCCGTCCATCCCTATACGCGCGCGCTGCTTTCCGCGGTTCCCAAGCCCGACCCTGATTCACGGCTGGACCTGTCGGCGTTGATGGAAGGCAAGGCATCGATCCCGTCCGAATGGCCCGAACCATTCACGATTGCCGATAGCCGAGACATGACACTGGTGGATCTCGGTGATGAGCATTTTGTCCGTGCCGATCCAACCGCCGATATGAAGGCGTTCGTCGCATGATGTTTCTGAGGGTATCTGTATTGGCCGTGGCATTTGCAGCGGCCGGAGTGATGACCGGGACGGCGACGTCGGCTTTCGGCAGGGATATGCCGTTGATCGAATCCCCGTTGCTTGCCGCCAAAGTAACGAAGGGTGAATTGCCGCCTGTCAGCGAGAGACTGCCTGTAGAGCCGCGTGTCGTGAAGGTCGCAAAACCAGGCCTGCATGGCGGCACGATGCGAGTGGTTTTCGGTCGGTCCAAGGACACGCGTATCATGGTCGTTTACGGCTATGCGCGTCTCATGACCTACGATGCGGAGTTTATTATCCGCCCCGACATTCTTGAACGCGTCGATGTTGAACTCGGCCGGGTGTTCACGCTGCATTTACGGAAGGGACATCGCTGGTCGGACGGTCACCCCTTCACCACCGAGGATTTCCGCTATTGGTGGGAAGATATTGCGAACGAGCGTGCGCTGTCGCCGCTCGGCCCGGCAAAGAAACTGATCGTCGCGGGCGAGGCGCCAAGTGTCGAGATTATAGGCCCGTATACGATCCGTTATTCCTGGGGCTCTCCGAATCCGCATTTCCTGCCGGCGCTGGCATCGGCGACGCCACTCTATATCTACCGGCCGGCGCATTATCTGAAGAAATTTCATCAGCGCTATGCCGATCCGGAAAAGCTTGCCGCGCTGGTTGAGAAGTCCGGTCGGCGCAATTGGGCGGCCCTGCATAACCGGCAGGATAATCAGTATAAAAACGACAATCCGGACCTGCCGACCCTGCAGCCCTGGGTCTTGCAGACGAAGCCGCCGTCACAACGTTTCCTGTTTGACAGAAACCCCTATTTTCACCGGGTTGATCAGAACGGTCGCCAATTGCCTTACACCGACCAGGTTGCAATGGGCGTGGCTGCAGCCGGTGTCATCCCGTTGAAGACAGGGGCGGGCGAAAGTGATCTGCAGGCGCGCGGGCTGGCGTTCAGCGACTATACATTCCTCAAAGAGGCTGAAAAGCGCGAGAATTTCAAAATTCATTTGTGGCAGACCGCAAAAGGCTCTCACCTGGCACTGTTCCCGAACCTCAACGCGAAGGATCCGGTCTGGCGCAAGCTGTTCCAGAACGTGGAATACAGACGCGCCCTGTCGCTGGCGATAAACCGGCACGAGATCAACCAGGTGATCTATTACGGGTTGGCGACAGAGGGCCAGAATACTGTGTTGCCCGGCAGCCCGCTGTTCAAAAAGGAATATCTCGATGCCTGGGCGCTGTTCGACTTGAAGGCGGCGAACGCCAAACTTGATGCAATGGGGCTGACAAAACGGGACTCGCGCGGCATTCGGTTGCTGCCCGATGGCCGACCGATGGAAATCATCGTCGAGACCGCGGGCGAGGACACGGAACAGACCGACGTGCTGGAACTCATCCATGATTCGTGGCTGGCAGCCGGGGTAAAGCTTTTCACACGCCCGTCGCAGCGTGAAGTTTTCCGAAATCGAATTTTCGCAGGTGAAACGCTGGTCTCGATCTGGTCGGGGCATGAGTTCGGCATTCCCAATGCGGACACCATTCCCGACGAATTTTCGCCGACGGACCAGCTTCAGTTGCAATGGCCTAAATGGGGCCAGCATTTCCAGACCCGCGGTCGCGCCGGTACGCCGCCGACGGACGAGTACGCTCTTGAACTTCTGAAGCTCAACCGGGCCTGGGCCTATGCCCGATCGCGTCAGGAACGCCGGGATATCTGGCGCCGGATGCTGGAAATAAATGCGGACCGTGTGTATTCAATCGGTCTGGTCTCTGCTGTGCCGCAGCCCGTGGTGATCAATTCCGACCTGAAGAACGTGCCGGTCAAAGGTGTTTTCAACTGGAATCCGGGGGCGCATTTCGGGGTCTACATGCCGGATACGTTCTGGTTTGATAAGGCCGAACGCCGACAGGCGCAGAAATAGGCGGAATGTATAAATGCTGAGATTTCTCGTTCACCGCCTTTTCATCATGATCCCGACACTGCTGGCGATCAGCCTGATCGTGTTTGTGATTATCCAGTTGCCGCCGGGCGATTATCTGACCAGCTACATCAATGAGCTGCAAAGCCAGGGCGAGTCGGTCGACGAGGCAAAAATCGCATTCCTCCGGGAACAGTACGGGCTCGACAAACCGTGGTGGCAGCAATACCTCGTCTGGCTGTTCGGGATGCTTCAGGGTGATTTCGGATTTTCGTTCGAGCACAACCAGCCTGTATCCGAGGTTGTCGGGGACCGGTTGTGGCTCAGCTTCCTGGTGTCGATCAGCACCATCATGTTCACCTGGGCGGTGTCATTTCCGATCGGTGTCTATTCGGCGACGCACCAGTATTCCTGGGGCGATTACGGATTGTCATTCCTCGGTTTTCTTGGGCTTGCGACGCCGAATTTCCTGCTCGCCCTTGTGATGCTGTATCTTGCCAATCGATGGTTCGGCACATCGGTCGGGGGGCTGATGGATGACCAGTTCATCGGCCAGCCCTGGACCTGGGGAAAGTTTCTATCGGTTCTCGAACACCTTTGGGTGCCCGTGGTCGTTATCGGTACGTCCGGCACGGCCGGCATGATCCGGCGGCTCCGGGCCAACCTGCTGGACGAGTTGCAACGCCAATACGTGACGACCGGCCGCGCCAAGGGAATGTCTCCGCGTAAACTCCTGATCAAGTATCCTCTGCGGATGTCGCTTAATCCGTTTATCGCCGATATCGGCAACCTGTTGCCGCAGGTCGTTTCCGGCTCGGTTATCGTGTCCGTTGTACTGTCATTGCCGACCACCGGGCCGATGCTCCTGCGCGCCTTGCAGAGCCAGGATATGTATCTGGCCGGGGCGTTCCTGATGTTCCTGTCCCTGCTGACGGTGATCGGCGTATTTATTTCGGACATCCTGCTGGCGATGCTTGATCCACGAATCCGTCTCGGTGGGGGGGCAACGCGATGAGTCCTCCATCCAGGGGAGATGAGCCGCTTGAACACTGGGTATCGGATGCGCCGTTCGATCCGCATGTCGCCGAAGCGCTGACGCCGGAACAGGAACGCATCTATATGGCGTCGCAATGGCGCATCATGTGGATCCGCTTCAAGCGTCACAAGCTTGCCGTCTGGTCCGGCGCCATTCTCGGCCTGATTTATTTCAGCGTGCTGATCAGCGAATTCATTGCGCCTTACAACTTGAATACCCGGCACACGGACCATATTTATGCGCCACCGCAATCAATCAATCTTTTCCATGAAGGCAGCCTGAAATCGCCCTTTACCTACGGTCTCAAATACACGCTGAACATGGAGAACCTGAAGCGAGAATACAGCGACGATGAATCCCGTGTCGACCGGATTCGTTTCTTCTGTCTCGGCGACAGCTACAATTTCTGGGGACTGATCCCCATGCGGTTCCACCTGGTGTGTCCACCGAAAGACGGCACCATGTTTCTGCTGGGCACGGACCGATTGGGCCGCGATATGTTCTCGCGCATCGTTATCGGTACGCGCATATCGCTGACGGTCGGTCTCATCGGGATCACTATCAGCTTTGCGCTCGGCATGTTTTTTGGCGGACTTGCAGGCTATTACGGCGGCTGGATCGATAACGTTATCCAGCGTGTGATCGAGGTTATCCGGTCGTTCCCCGAATTGCCGCTATGGATGGCGTTGTCCGCAGCGTTGCCGGTGACCTGGAGCCCGATCGTCATCTACTTCGGGATCACTATCATTCTGGGCCTGCTCGACTGGACCGGCCTGGCGCGGGCGGTGCGATCAAAACTGCTGGCGATCCGGGAAGAGGACTTCGTGTCCGCAGCGCGTTTGATGGGCGCGAAACCAAGCCGGATTATCTGGCGTCACATGATGCCGAGCTTCATGAGCCATCTGATCGCGTCCGCGACCCTGTCGATCCCGGCCATGATCCTGGGTGAGACCGCGCTGTCGTTCCTAGGGCTCGGTCTGCGCCCGCCGATCACCAGTTGGGGTGTTTTGCTGGCCGAGGCGCAGAACATCAATGTCGTCGCGCTGTATCCCTGGCTGATGCTGCCGGTCGTGCCGGTGATTATCGTGATTCTCGCCTTCAATTTCCTTGGCGACGGACTGCGCGACGCGGCGGATCCGTATAAGTAGCGCGAGCCGGATCATCGGGAGGTGGATTTTCTACTTGCTCCTGAAATCACAGGGGCTTATCAGCTGCGCCCCATGACATACACAATTACCCTTGAGCGAATTGCTACGGTCGCACGCCTTGTCAAAGGCGTGCGGGCGGATGGTCGTGTGTGTCTTGAAGGGACCCGGATAGTTTAGTCCAACTCTTCTTTTTCACAGGCTGATCCGCCCGCGGGACCCCGCGAGGCGGTTTTTTTATGCCCGGAATTCTGAAAGCCCTAAAACCCTGAAAGGAAATTATCATGGGCGCGTTGACAGATCACAGACAGGATCACGAATTTTATCAGAGCACGTATGCCAAGGTGACATTCACCCGCGACGGCGTTGATTGGGATGTGCTGGCCGATATTTATGCCCGCGCCCCGCTTGCCGAGCGTACGGCCGCCGAGGTCAGGCGCGCCTTCGCCAACAGCTACTTGTGTTGCTTTGCCTGGGTGGATGGCCGGCTTGTCGGCGCGGCGCGGGCCACGTCGGACGGCGTTTTCTATGCCACTGTTCTGGATGTCGCGGTTGACCCCGGGTTTCAGGGCGCCGGAATCGGGCAAAAGATGATGCGGGCGCTCCTGCGCCGGTTGCCGGTTCAGAAGGTGTATCTGACTACCGTGCCGGGTAAGGAAGGCTTCTACGAGAAGCTTGGCTTCCTGCACCAGACCAATGCGATGGGCTTCTTCCCGCTTGGTGACCGCAAAGAGGCGCTGGAGCGAGGCGTCCTCGTCGAGTAGCGGTCACCCTTCCAGGCTTGAATCAGTCGTCGATTCGAACGGATCGACGTCGAGTTCAATCCCGATGCCCTGCGCGCGTGCTTTTTCGTAGAGAAGCCGCCCGATTACCTGGTCACCGACGCCCCAGAATGCGTTCTGTTTGAAGAACGTGATCTGGTTGTCGTCGGTGCGCCCGGCATCGCCGCGCATGACCTGGGCGAGATCAAAGACCTTGTCCCATGAAATTATGCCTTCCTCCGCCGCGCCCCAGACAATGGCGGTCCGGTCCAGCTTGTCCTGCTCGATCGAGTTACAGACCACTATGTCGGCGCGCTGCAAAGTGGTGTTGTCGATTTCACGCCGGGCTTCCGAGATGAAACCGGCTTCGTGCAGGCCCTTATTGGATGATACCAGTGAACAGACATGGGCGCCCGGTGACAGCCAGTCGCCGTCGAACGTCGGCACGTTGGAGTTTGTTGCAGTCAGCACGATATCCATGCCCTCGACCGCTTCGCGGGCGGTATCGACGGCCGTGACCTTCATGCCGAGAATCTGCGCCATCGATCCGGCGTACCGCTTGCGGTTATCTTCATTCGGGCTGAACACGAAGGCCTCTTCGATGTCCGGCATTGCCGCTTTTACGGCCGCAAGCTGGCCGCGTGCCTGACCGCGTGACCCAAGAATACCGACGGTCTTTGAATTTTTCTTCGCCAGCCACTTGGTGCCGACGGCGGTCGCGCAACTGGTCGGAATGACGACGTTCTGGTTGACGCCCGGAAGTTCTTCGACTTCCAGCTCGCCGACCTGGATCGAGAGCAATCCACCGTTTTCGCCTTCGTAAATAACACGGACACGCGCGCCGCGATGCGAATAGGTCTGACGTTTGTCTTCGTTGATGACGATCTTCTCCGTATGGAGGAGTGTTCCTATTGCATTTGCTGAATCCGGTGCGCCAATATGGACTGTCAGGCGTACGCCCTGCGGCGAATGAATGCGTTGGCGCAGTTCGGCCAGCCAGTCATTTTTTGACCAGTCGAGAAACCCCTGTTCCATGGCATCAACGGCTTCCTTGATCGTGATCAGCCCTTTTACGTCTTTCGGCCCGAGTACCAGCACCATTTTTGTTACCCCCCTTTATGTCGGATATACTCACAGCCTAATGGTTTAATCCGATACCTGGTATTGCCTGTGAAAAATTTACCGCAGAATCTCGAAAACGCCGTTGGGCGGACAGTTGTCGCCGAGGACATGATCAGCGCTGCCCCGATTGCCGGGCTGATGGCGGCTCTCGGTCATGAAGGCCTGGTGCCCCGGTCAGGTGACGCAGTGCCGCCGCTTTGGCACGGCCTGTTTTGCACGGCGAAACTGCCGCCCTCCCGGCTTGGCACTGACGGGCTGGCGAAAGACGAGGGGCTGTTACCGGCGGCATCTGATTATCCGAATAAGCTGTTTGGCGGTGCCCGGTTCGATTTTCGCCGACCGCTCCGTATCGGTGATGAGATTCGGAAAGAATCAGAAGTGATGTCCTTTGATCGGAAGGAGGGCAGGACGGGCCCGTTCATTGTCGGCCTGATCGAGCATCGTGTTTCCAACACTGACGGGATTGCCGTGGTGGAACAGAACGACATTATCTACCGGGCGGCGACAGGACCGGCTCGAACGCTGTCGAATGGCGGGCAGGCCAAGCCCCCTGAACCGGCAAAACTGCCAGCGGCACCGGTCTGGTCACGGACAATAACGCCGGACCCGGTGTTGATGTTTCGTCATTCGGCGGTAACATTCAATAGCCATCGTATTCACTACGACCGCGATTACGTTCGGGAAAAAGGCTATCCGGGCTTGCTGGTTCAGGGAACCCTGATTGCGCGGATGATGCTCGATATGGTGGCAACCGAGGCACCGGCATTTGAAATTGGCGCATTCTCGTTCCGGTCCGGCCGCCCGATCTATGACGACGGTCATTTCACGCTTGGCGGCGCACCGTCAGCGGACGGAGATTGGATCGACCTGTGGGCGGCGGACCATGCGGGAAGGGTTGGGATGACGGCAAAGGCGCAACCGCCGGGTCTCTGATCACTGTTTGGCGTCAGGGTCTTTCGGCGCATTCGCTTTTTGCCAGTCACGCGCTTTCTGGCGTGCTTCGCGCTGCATCTCCCGGGACAGGAAGCGCCCGACCTTCGCGGTATAGGAAATGGCGTCCTTGTTGCCCCCGCGTCCTGAAATGATGAACCATTTCAACGCTTCGACCATGTCCTGCTCGATGCCCTCGCCCAGCATCAGGGCTGAGCCCAGGCTCTGCTGCGCATCGGCGTTCCCGAGATTGGCGGCCTTCAGAAACAAATCCGTTGCCGCTTTTTCGTCTTTCGTGATCCCGCGGCCCGATGCGTACATCTGGCCGAGTACATACATTGCCCCGGCATCCCCGGCCTCGGCGGCGGGTTGTAGATATTTCAGCGCTTCTTTGTATTTACCGTGCTGGAATGCCTGAATGCCTTTTTGCGCAGACGCGTAGGCCGCGTGTGTCGCAAACAACGCGAGCAGGAAGGCGATTGTTCCCGACCGCATCATGTTTTTGAATTTTGCCATACCCATCGCTCAGCCTTACACCAATTAAGTGCCGGTGGGTACAGCGGATCTTTAAGTGTTCTGGCCCGGTTTCCAGAGTACGTCCGTTTTGCCATCGTCATTGGCGGCACGCGCCATCACGAAAAGAAGGTCCGACAGCCTGTTCAGGTATTTGAGACCATGAGTGTTGATCGGTTCCTCTGCAGCGAGGGCCGTCAGCACCCGCTCGGCGCGCCGGCAGACCGTGCAGGCCAAATGCAGTGAAGCCGCAAAGTCCGTTCCACCACGGAGCACGAATGAACGCAGCGGTTCCAGATTTTCGTTTGCCTGATCGATTTCGCCCTCCAGGCGGTCCACCTGGCCCGGCTGGATGCGCAGGTTGCCGTCTGTGTGGTCATCACCGGGACGTGTGACGTCCGCGCCGAGATCGAACAGATCATTCTGTATGCGCGACAGCACGGCATCGGTCGTTTCCGGATCGGCGAAGCGCCGTGCCAGCCCGATCATGGCATTGGTCTCGTCGATGTCTCCCTGGGCGTGGACGCGTAGCGAATATTTCGCGACCCGGCTGCCATCGCCAAGTGAAGTTTCGCCGCCGTCACCGCCGCGTGTATAGATTTTGTCGAGTTTTACCATTGTGTTCTTTCGGATAAGTCAGGGTTTCAGAATCATCGTATCGCCGCGGACTTCATAGCCCGAGAGCCTGTTCAGAAATGCCAGCCCGAGCAGTGATTCCGTCAGGCCGTTCTGGCTGATGGCCGCCTGGACGTTTCGTGCACGGATCGGGCCCACGGATATTTCCGCGAGCGACACCCCGGCCGACCACGCAGTGCCGTTTGCTGTCTGGGTGCGTAAACCGTATCGAAGCCGGTCGGTATCGAAGCCGACAGCGCGGGCGTCGGCAGGACTGAGCGCAACGAGGCTGGCGCCTGTATCCACCAGGAACCTGACGGGCTTTCCGTCTACGGTGGCGGTCAGCCGGAAATGTCCGTCACCGCTTCGCCGGATGGCGACATTGCCTTCGCCCGTCATCAGGCCCATGTCTGGTCTGAGTTCGCCGACAATACGATTGCCCATGTTCTGAAAGTCCGTCCGGTAGCTGTAGCCGAGCACCGCCACTGCGCCGATCGCGACCCAGACTGCCGCATGGCGCAGCATTGTGCCCGCACCTGTATCCCTGCCGGCCATCAGTGCACTGGCGAGTACCACCAGTAGAATGACGTGATGCGCCAGATATGGCTGGGCGTCGGCATTGGACAGGACCCCAGGGAATTGCCAGCTGAGCAGGTAAAGCAGCCCGGCCGCGGCAAGCGAGCCTAGGAGCAGCCATATCCAGAATGGTTTCCGTGGTTTTTCGGAGCCGTGATCGGTCATGAAATGGATGTAGCGCGCATCAACCTAAAATGCGAGCATCTGCGGACAGGATTGTCGATTCGCGATAAGAAGTGTATATACACTTATATGGCAGATCAAAAAACTTCCCAGAAGCCGATCCAGGTAAAAGTTGCGTGGCACTGCACGTGTTTTAACGTTCGCCGGGCCTCCCGCGCGGTCACGGAGTTCTACGACGGCATCATGGCGCCGAGCGGTATCAAGGCGACACAGTTCACGATGCTGGGCGCCGTCGCGTTGATGGGGCCTGCTTCCGTGACCCGGCTTGCCGAACATTTGGCGCTCGACCGGACAACGCTGACGCGGAATCTGAAAGTCCTTGCTGAACAGGGCTTTGTGGAAATATCTGCGGGTGAGGACCGGCGTGAACGCGTGGTGCGCCTGACTGCCGAAGGTCAGGCGGCTATCGAGCGGGCGACACCGGTATGGCATGAAGCACAGGATGCCCTGACAGCGCGTTTCGGCGAGGAACGCTGGCGCCGGATGATCGAAGATATGAATGACTTGGGCGCACTGGTTGAAGAAACCGACTGATCGCTGAAACCAGTTGTTTAAGCTCCGGATCCGGCAAGACGGGTCGTTTGCGACCGCCGCGAACAGTCAGTACTGTGCCGGCTGGTCGGCTGAAAGGATGGTTCATGGAATTCGGCATATTTTCAAACGGGTTCCGCCCGCATACCACTGCGGCGCAAACATATGACGAGGATATCTATGAGATCGTCCTCGCCGACCAGCTTGGGTTTCGTGATGCGTATATCAGCGAACACCATGGGGAGCCGCCTTATATAAACCGGGTAGACACCATTCCGATGCCCGAATTGCTGATGGCCAAGGCCGCCGGACTGACCAAACATATCCGGATGGGCGCCGCGGTTCGCCTGCTGCATCTTCACCATCCGCTGGATGTCGCTGTGCAGGCGGCGGTGACAGAACACCTTCTCGGCAAGGGCCGCTTCATCTTCGGGTTCGGATCGGGTTTTCCGTCACCCCTGTTTTGCGAAGAACGCGGCTTGAGCTTCGATGACCGGCATGCCCGGCTTGATGAATCGCTCGAATTCATCCTGAAATGCTGGGGCAGCGACGACATATTCGACTGGGATGGCGAGCACTGGCAGGGCAAGGGAGTCGTCGCGCTACCGAAACCCCTGTCCGGGTCCGGGCTGCCCATGGCGACGGCAACCGATTCAGAATCCACCATCCGGATGTCTGCAGAACGTGGCTACACGCTGTTATCGGCTTTCCTCGAATCCGCTGAAAGGCTGAAACCCAAGGCCGACCTGTATGAGAAGTACGCCGAGGCGGTGGGCATTTCGGCGGCCCGGCGTAACATCACCGCGTCACGGATTGTCTATGTCGCGGATTCCTATGATGAAGCGGTAGCGGACATGCGCGAGGCGGTTACGCACGAAATCAGTGTTCAGGCGGAACGCGGTTTTCTCACGATGCTCAAGAATGTCTTCAATCTCGAAGTGCCTAATGACGAAGGGGCAATCGATGTCCTCGCCGATACAGGGATGTACCTGCTGGGCGATCCCGAAAGCGTCGCCGCGCGGATAGAGGAATTTTACGATGCCGTTGGTGGTTTCGGGACGTTCCTCATTGTCACCGGCAAGAACTGGGCGACGCGGGAAAAGCGCGCGCGTTCCATGACCCGGTTTATGGAAGAGGTGGCACCGAAACTCCGTCACCTCGATCCCGGCGAATCACAGGTTGCTGCAGCGTAAATTTTCTTTAAGCCGGGGGGCGTTTGCTATCGATGTCCCCTGACACTCTCACAAACAGCTTTATGGCGGCCCTGAATTGATCCTGAAAATCCTATCCGTCATTGCGCCAGTCTTTGTATGCGCCGGAATCGGGTTTGTCTGGGGGCGGACCGGCAGGGCCTTCGATACCCGCATGGTCGGTGCTCTCGCATTGAATATCGGCATGCCCTGTCTGGCATTTTCAGCTCTGACCAAGCTGAAGGTCAGCCCCGAAGCCTTCGCCGCGATGGCCGGGGCCTATGCGCTGGTGCTTGCATGTTTTCTCGGCGTCGGGCTGATCACGATTACGCTGATGCGTCTGCCCGCCCACACTTTCCTGCCGGTATTCACGTCGTCCAATACCGGCAATATGGGCCTGCCTCTATGCCTGTTCGCATTCGGCCCCGAAGGGCTGGCGCTCGGAATATGCATTTTTGTTCTCTCGTCGGTATTCAGCTTTACCGCCGGGTGGAGCATTTACGCGGGGCGGGTCGCGGCTGACGTGTTCTACAACAACCCCCTGATCTATGCGGTCGCTGTGGCGCTGATCTTCATGTCCACGGGAATAGAGCCGCCGGTCTGGCTTGCCAATACGACGGCGCTGATGGGCGGACTTGCCATTCCGCTAATGTTGATCTCCCTCGGCGTAGCGATTTCCAACATGAAGGCCGAAGGGGCCGGGCGTATCATCATCGTTTGCGTGATCAAGCTGCTGGCCGGATTTTCCGTCGGTTATGCGATTGCCACAATCCTCGGTCTCGACGGTGCAGCGCGGGGCGTGCTGATCATTCAATCGGCTATGCCGGTTGCTGTTCACAACTACATGTTTGCGCAGCGCTTCAACCGGAACACCGCGGATACGGCCAGTATGATCCTTATCTCGACGACGATGGCACTTGCTTGCCTCCCCCTATTGATGCTGATCGTTCTGTAGCGGGTAGGGCAGATGGAAATTATCAGCCAGCTCAGCGGTATCGTCGTTCCGGTTTTCATCTGCGTCGCGTTCGGCGTGTTGTGGGCCAAAGTCGGCACGCCCTTCGATACCGGCTTGATCACGTCGCTGGTCTATAACATTGGTGTTCCCTGCCTGATTGTCGCGACCTTTCAGAAGGTTACGCTCGACCCCGATGCGATGGCAGAGATCGCCCTGGCGAGCCTCGCCTGTTATGTGTCTTTTACCCTGCTGGCCTATCTGCTCATCCGGGCCTTACGCCTGGAAACGGCATCTTATCTGCCCGCACTGATGTTTCCGTTGACCGGCAGCATGGGCTTGCCGGTTTCCTATTTCGCCTTCGGCGATCCGGGGCTCGCCCTTGCGATTGTCTATTTCGCTATCGGTACAATCGGGTCCTTTACGATCGGTTCGGCGATTGCGGAGGGAAAATTTTCGTTGCGTGGGGTTTTCCGGATCCCGGTGCTTTATGCCGTCGCGATCGCCCTGGCGATGCAGCTGACGGGGCTGCGGATGCCCGAATGGATATTCAATACGGTTGATCTTCTGGGTGGCATGGTCATTCCGGCACAACTTGTCGCCCTTGGGTTTTCGCTGTTGCAGCTTCGGGTCGGCGGGATGGCGCGGAGCGCTTTTCTCGGTGTGTTTCGTCTGGCGATGGGGGTCGCCGTTGGTTTTTTCATCGCCGACCTGTTCGACCTTACAGGCGCCGCGCGGGCGATTGTGATCATTCAGAGCGCTATGCCTGTTGCGGTCTCAAGTTACCTTTTTGCCGAGAAATTCAATCGGCAACCGGCTGAGGTCGCCGGGATGGTTGTTGTGTCTACCGCGGTTTCCTTTATAACCCTGCCGTTTCTTTTGTTGCTGGTGCTTTAATGTATCGTTATCTGCGTGGGACTAATTTCCTTGCCAGCACGCGTTTCCTACCCCAAATGCAGGGTACTGATGGATAATTCTCAATTCTCGCTTTCACCGACCGTAATCCGGCTTCTGGTTGCGCTTGCTGTGATCCAGGCCATCCGCGCAATTCTGCCCTCGGAATTCGACGCCTACCTGTTGTTTTTCCTCGGGTTTGACCTGTTTCGCGGAGGGGAGCTGAATCTGATCTGGATTTATGGCGCGGTGACGTCGGTCTTCGTCCACGGCGGCTGGCTGCACCTGTTGTCCAATGCGACATGGGTCGTTGTTCTGTCGCCGCAGATTTATCCGCACCTTCAGGGAAAACGGTTCATCGCGTTTTTTGTCGTGACCGGCACGGTCGGTGCCCTGACGCATGCACTTTTGAACTGGGGCGAAAGCCAGATACTGGTTGGCGCCTCGGGTGCGGTATTCGGGCTTCTGGGCGCGGGCGCATACGTCATGATTCGTGGCCGCGACGGCTATTCAAAGCCCACCGCAAAAGATTTTGCCCAATATGTTCTGGTGATGATGATAGTGAATATCGGATATGCCGTGCTCAGCGAAGGTAATGTAAGCTGGGAGGCACATGCCGGTGGCTTCTTTGCCGGATTAGCGTTCTTCCCCTTTATGCGCCGCCGCCCACCGTCACCCGGACTGACGATCGTCCACTAGACCGCCGCCGCGAGTTCCGGCCGGTTATATGAGCGAACGATAAATTCCTGCATGTATGCCACTTCGCCATATTCCGGCGGTGAATCGGGGTCGACGGGAAAGAGCGCCAGACGTAGCTCGTCGTTAAAGGTCGGCGCATCGACGGACCCGGCTTCGTTGAGAATTTGGGCGCCGAACATTGAAAACAGCCGATCCTGATGATTTTTTGTGCCGACGGCAGCGATGATCGCCTTTGCGCCGGATTCCGCCGCCAGCGCCCAGAGGCCGCCGAACAGTCTTTGCACAATCCGTCCCTGCCGGTAGTCGGCGTGAAGCACTAACCGGCTTGCTTCTGCGCAATCCTCACGTCGATAACCGGCGCTTGCCAGGCAGAGATTTATGTTTTCCTGTCCGAACGTGGGGTCGACCAGGGACTGGCTTCTATTGTATCCGGGAAGGGATAGCCGGGCCGCCCCGATCGGCAGGTCATTCTCGAACAGTGCCAGATGAAAGTTTTCCAGATCCGCCGGGTCCGGATCTCCATAACGAGCACCGCCGGGCCCAAATAACGGTCGGGCGCCGCCATCGTATAGAATCTGTGACCGCAACGAGCGAATCCAGAGCAGCCATTCGGGCGGTGCATTCTTGGCGACTGGTCCCGGTGGTTCGAACAGGCGGTGCTCTATCATCCGTCCAGGGCTTCTAAAATCCATCGCCAGTGCGGCGCGGATGCAGTCATCGACAAATTGGCCATATGTTTCGAGGGCCCTGGCACCGGTGTTCACAAGGGCATCAAGGCAGTCGGGACGGTCGACAAGTAGCTTCTTGATCTCACGCCGGTTGAACAGGGTGTGGGCGGCATCAAGGGCGACATGTTCCCGGAGGAACGTCAGTCCATCGCGCGCGGTATCGTTTAAAGCACTATCAGCGGCTGTGACCAGTTTCGCACCGTAAGTTAAAGAAAGCGATTCGATCTCATATTCGAGCGCGATCTGCGCAAAGGCGGTATCGGCGGCGATAATGTTTTCATGAAGGTCGCGATACTGCCGTACACCTGCCGGCGTACTGCTCTGCAATATTGCGATCGGGTCAATCACGGCAGAAGAATAACGTTCATTCCACTGACCCGTCAGCGCCTCCAGGTCGGCGATCATCAGTTTATGATGTCCTGCCTCATGCCGGGCGTGCGCAATCAGGCTATCACCAAGCTGGCCGAAACCGGTGTCGCGGCATTGTTCTCCGGCCCGATGGATCCAGTCTTCGACCGGGCGGGTCATCTCGATCCCGTATGCAACGTAGTGAATCAGGAAAAGATGAAGCAGCGAGGGGTCTTGCCCCGCGGCGCCGAGCAGAGCTAGCGAGGGCCTGCGAGAGAATGCGTCCCGATGGGGGACAAGACGCCGTTCGTATTCGCTGAAAGGGTCGCTGTCATGTTCATTTGTCATATGCAGTAAACAGGTAAGCTCATTTTTTCATCCCAACAACGTAAAAGAAAAAGGGCGGCCCTTCGCTGGACCGCCCTTTCCCGATTAATCATGCGTGTTGCGTCAGTGCATCGCAGAGCCGCCATCGACGACCAGTGTTTGGCCTGTGATGAAATCGGAATCCTGTGATGAGAAGAACACAAGAGCGCCAATCAGGTCTTCTGGCAGTTGTTCGCGTTTGATTGCACGTGACGCGGTATTACCATCCTTGACGGCGGTCCACTGATCATCGTTGATCACTTTTTCGCTCATGGTCAGGCCGGGCGCGATACAGTTGACAGTAATGCCGTCATCGCCGACTTCACGGGCAAGCGCGCGGGTAAATGCAATCTGCGCACCTTTCGAGCTTACATAGTGGAGCAGCATCGGGGTGCCCTTGAACACGGTACCAGACGCGATATTGATGATCTTGCCGTAACCGTTCTTTTTCATTTCAGGGACGGCGGCCTTGCTGCAGCTGAAGACGCCGCGCGTATTGACCTGCATCACGCGGTCCCATTCGGTTTCATCGATATCCAGGAACGAGCCTTGTTTCAGGTCGGCAAACAGGGCTGCGTTATTGACCAGGATGTCGAGCCGTCCATAGGTGTCCACCGTCTCGGCGACCATGGCTTTGATGTTGTCCGGGTCCGTCACATCGCAGTGTATACCGATGGCCTCGCCACCTGCCTGCTTGATAATGTTAACGGTTGTTTCGGTGTCAACAATGTCGGTGACCGCGACCTTCGCGCCCTCGGCCGCAAGAACTTTTGCATATTCAACGCCGATTCCGCGTCCGCCACCGGTTACGATGGCTACTTTTCCGTCAAGTCTTCCCATTTTATTCTCCGTTCATTTATGCGGGGTCGAGTCCGGTCCCGTGTTATTCCGGTCCCATGATATTCCGGCCTGATGTTATTCCAAGCCAAGGAACTTGTTCGAAAAGCCGGGATCATTCAAGAGCGTGTCTTTCGCACCGTCGAGCACGGACCGCCCATTCTCAATCACATAGGCATGTTCGACAAAGTCGAGCGCCCTGTGAATATTCTGTTCGACCAGCAGCATGGTGACGCCCTCATCGGATATCCGGCGTAGCGCTTCCATCACTTCGTCTACCAGGATCGGCGCAACGCCCAGGAACGGCTCGTCCAGGAGCAGCAGGTCGGGCGATGACATCAGGGCCCGGCAGATCGCCAGCATTTGTTGCTGCCCGCCGGACAACGTGCCGGCCATATCGTTGTGCTTTTGTTTCAGGATCGGGAATAGGGCGAAGGCGTGGTCGATATTATCTGCCACACCGGCGCGTGCAGATTTCGTATAGGCACCCATCTCCAGGTTTTCGCGGACCGTCATTTCACCGAACAGGCGCCTGCCTTCGGGGACCAGGGCTATCCCGGATTCGACGTTCAGCGGCGGCGAATTTCCCACGATAGAATGCCCGTCATAGCGGATATCGCCCTCCGACGGTGGATAGATACCTAGGATGGCGCCGAGCGTTGTTGATTTTCCGGCTCCGTTTGCGCCGAGCAGACCGACGCGTGCGCCCGTATCGACATTCAGCGAGAGGTCCCATATCGCCCGTAGTTTCCCATGATCGACGGCAAGGTTCTCAATCGTCAGCATTACACGGCCTCCGGAGCAGCGGAGCCGAGATAGGTACGTAGCACGCGCTCGTCCCTGACAACGTCATCCAGCGGCCCATCGGCGATGATCGAGCCCTGTTCCATCACAATCACACGGTCGACCACCTGGGCCAGTGCCGAAAAGATGTGTTCGACCCAGATGATTGTGATCCCGTAATTGTCGCGCAGTTCGCGGATGTGATTGACGAAGTTTCGTACTTCCATCGGGGTCAGGCCTGATGCCACTTCGTCGACCAGTAACAGCCTGGGTCGACAGGCGAGGGCGCGGGCCAGTTCCAACGCCTTTTTCTGTTGCAGGTTCAGCGAATCCGCGCGGGCTGACAGGTGGTCCGTCAGCCCGACATATTCGGCGAACTGTGTTGCGAGACCCAGTGCATCCGGGAGTGACGCGGATACTGCGCCGCGATACATAAGCGGCATCGCTATATTTTCAGCGACGGTCAGGTCCGAGAATGGCTGCGGTATCTGGAACGTCCGTCCGATCCCCAGTTTGGATGCGTCGTCGCGGCGGGCGCCGGCCAGATTCTGGCCGAGGAAAATAATGTCTCCGGATTTCTGCTCGAATACCTTGGAGATGCAGTTGAAAAGGGTCGTCTTCCCGGACCCGTTCGTGCCCACAAGGCCGACAATCTCGCCTGCATTGATTGTCAGGCTGATGTTGTCGACGGCGACATTGCCGCCGAACGCCATCGTGAGATTGCGGCATTCGAGAACCGGTTGCCCTTTCATGTCTGACTGTTTCGGCAGAGGGAGCCCGTCTGTCATCGTGACACCTGCCGTGGCTTTCACGAACCGGTCATGTTCTCGTCCCAGGAAGCCGATCCACCTGTTATTGCGGATAATTCCGCTGCGCAGCAGCCCGCCCGGCATGTACCGGCCGATCAGAAGTAACAGCAGACCGAAAATTGCGGTTTGCAAAATCGGCAGGCTGACGATCAGCAACTGGTTGAACAGTGACAGGATGATCACGCCGACCACGGCGCCCCACAAGAGCCCGGACCCTCCGAGAAGCGCCATGGCAATCGGGATCAGTGCGACATCAAGCCCGAACACGGTGGTCGGGTCGATATAAGAGAGCTGCCAGCCCTGAAGTGCGCCCGCGAGAGACGCAAAACCCGCAGACATGATCAGCACCCCGGACTTGGCCGGGAATATTCTTATGCCGCAGATCTCGGCTGCTTCTTCATCATTGCGGATTGCTTTGAGCGCGTAACCGAACCGGGTCCGTATCAGCCAGACGGTTGCGATGGCGGTCAGTCCCACGAGTCCAATTGCGAGGTAATAGGCCTCGAACAAAACGTATTTCGGCGGCAGAACAACGCCGTCGGCGCCACCGGTAAAATCGAAGTTGAAGGCAAGAAGTTCTGTGAGTGGCAATATCGCGAGCGTCGCAAAGGCAAAGTAATCGCCGCGCAGGCGGAACAGCGGGAAGCTGACGACCAGTGCCACGATCGAGGTGACCACCACGGCGATCACGAAGCAAAGCGCGATCGGAATACCGTTCAGCAGCGACAGGCAGAACGCATACGCGCCGATGCCGTAAAAGGCGAAATGCGCGAGATTGATATAGCCTGCCTCGCCGCCGACCCAGTCCCAGCTCTGGGCGAGGGTGTAGGAGATCAGCATGGTGAACAGAAGCGTCGTCGTGTAGGCGCTGCCCGATGTGGGGATCAGTGCCAGCGCGGCAAGAACGAAGGCGCCGCCGAGCCAGTAACGATAATTGCTCATTTCGACTTCCGCCACCCGAAGCCCTGCGGGAAGATCACCAGGATCACCAGCAGTAATACGATTGAAATCGCCGGGGCCCATTGGGTCGCCCAGAAGAATGATGTGAAGCCCTCGGCAAGGCCGAGGAAGATACCCGCGATCAGTGCGCCGACCAGGTTACCGATTCCCCCCAGTATGATGATGGTGAATGCCTTAACCGTGAGCGAAAAACCCATATAGGGATCGACTGGAAACAGCATTGTATAGAGTACCGCGGCGATCGCGACGATGCCGGATCCGAACGCGAAGGTCAGTGCGTGTACGCGGTCTGCCTGGACGCCGCAGATCGTGGCGCCGGTATGATCCTGGGTCACCGCCCGCATGGCGCGTCCGAACCAGCTCTTTTTTATGTAAAAATGCAGGACGATCGTAAAAACGATTATTCCGCCGAGAATCCAGGCTTGGGTTGTCGATACGATGACGTCGCCGAATTCCATTGCTTCGAAGCGGAGCGGGATATTTCGGGGTGCAGGGCCGGCAATCCAGGCTGCAACGTCGGACAGGATCAGAAGTGCCCCCACCGTTACCAGCACTGACCCGACCGTGTATTCGAAATGACTTCGTTTGGTCAGCGGCTGAAGCAGTTTGTCGTAAAACACGTAGCCGAATAAACCAAGAACCGGCACCAGCAGCGCCATAATCAGCAACGGATTCCAGGCCGTTGCCGTGAAAATGGCGCTTGCCGCGACACCACCCACGGCCAGCAATGTGCCGTGGGCGAAGTTGAGGATACGTGCGACGCCATAGATCAGTGACAGCCCGAAGGCGACCATAGCGTAGAGCCCGCCGAGCAGTATTCCGCCCAGCGCGATCTGGATGATAATGGAGGCGTCCATGGTGGTTATGCCATGGATGCCGGGTGACCAACGTCAGTCATGATCTATTGCCAGCTGGGCGACGGATAGACGAATTTTCCGGTGGCGATCTCCGGAGGCCAGACGATCACTGGTTTACCGTTCTGCACCTGCAGCGTGAAGGCGCCGTTCTTGTGGGCATAACCGTTTTCGTTGAACTCTATCTGGCCAGTCGGTGAATCAAACGTGCCTTTGAAGAGCGCGGCCCGGACTTTTTCCCGATCGACGGTCCCGGCGCGTTCGACGGCCTGAACCATTATCAGATAGGCGGATATCCGGGACATCGTCCACGGATATTCGAACATGTCGACGTTGGCGCGTTTCACCAGCTCCTCGGTAAAATCACTGTATGGCCCCTTTACGCCGGGGTACCAGGGAATTTCACCGGTAACGCCTTCCAGGTCATTGCCTACTTGCTTGTGGAGCTTTCCCGATAGCAGCGCGTGATGCACGTCCTTTGCTTTGGTTTTAAGCCGCCGCATTTGCTGGATCAGCGGCACGGACGGGCTGTCGAAGGACGAGATATAGATGATATCCGGTTTACGGATACGCAGCTTGAGCACCAGTGACGTGAAATCCTTCAGTTCGACCGAAAACAATTCATTGCCCAGAACCTTGTATCCGAGCGAGGCTGCTTTCTTGCTCCAGAATCCCGTAAGCGCTTTGGTGACCGGGTTGTCCTGGGTGATGAAGTAGATCGTCTTTGGCCGCGGTGTCTGTTTGGACATCATGTCGAAATATCGGGTCGACCAGTTCGGCACGGTCGGCATCGGTGTGCCCCACATGTATTTCAGTCCGCGCTTGAAGATTGGCGGTGCGGCGACATTGGCCATTACCATCGGAATTTTATGCTTTTCGGCTACCGGCGGTACCGGAAACCCCATCGCCGACCAGTCCGGCCCGACGAAGAAATCGACCTTGTCGACCGTCGCCATGCGCTCAAACAGGCTGACCGCGGTCGAGGGCACACTCTGGTCATCATAGATGATGATCTTCAGGGGCAGTTTTTTGCCGCAGCCTTTCAGATTTACCCCGCCGTTCTCGTTGATCATCTTGGCGAACTCGATGGTCATGTTGCGCCATTTATCGGCAAGCGTGGAATACCGTCCGGTCGACGAAATCGTGGTGCCGAAAGTTACCGGTTCGGTGCAGCTTCCCACCGTCGCGTGGGCCGGCGTGATAAGGGATGTTGCGGCAAGCGCTGCCGTTCCCAGGGCAAATAAGCCAATCGTGTATTTCATCTTGGTTTCCTCCCAGGCTGCGCGATAGCGGTTTTTTGCTTTGCGGCGCAGCGTTGAACACACAGAATAGGGTTTCGCGAACGGCGATCCCGTCGGAAACAAACAACTCCAATCGGTTCTGGCGTAATTTACGTATGGACTAACGCATGGATAAGTCATCAAGTTCACCGTCCCTTCGCCGGCATTATCCGGTGCAGGTTCCAGGGGTCGTTCGATGATCGAACCTCTCAGCCGTTACTGGCGGCTCCCCCCGATGGAAGCCCGAATTATGCGCGGGCGATTTTGAGATGACAAGCAGGGAATGAATTCTCAGATGAACGATACAGTTTATGATTACGTGATCGTCGGCGGCGGGTCTGCCGGGTGCGTGCTTGCAGGCCGCCTGAGCGCCCGGTCATCAAACCGCGTTTTGCTGGTTGAGGCCGGTACTGATTACGCGCCCGATAATCTGCCGGAACAGCTGCAGGACGGGTTCGCGGGTGTGGCCTATAACGACCTGCGCTTTATCTGGAACAAGCTTCGCGTCACGGTCCCGCCGCGCCCCGGTAACCTGCCCGATACCCGCCCTGACAAACTGTATCAGCAGGCCCGTGTGATGGGCGGTGGATCGTCCATCAACGGTATGATGGCGAACCGGGGAAGCCCGCTGGATTACAATGAATGGGTTGATCGCGGCGCCGCCGGCTGGGGCTGGGATGATGTCCTGCCGTTCTTCAAGAAGCTCGAATCGGACCGGGATTTCGACGGGCCTTATCATGGCAAGGATGGCCCGATCGGAGTGCGGCGCCTGTTTCCTGATATCTGGCCCGGCTACACGAAGGCGATCATGCAGGCAGCCGATGACGAAGGCTTTGCCTATCTTGAAGATATGAACGCCGATTTCGCCGATGGCTACTTTCCCATCACGATCTCGAACATCGACGACAAGCGTGTATCGGCGAATGTCGCCTATCTCACGATGGAGGTCCGCGCCCGCCCCAATCTCGATATCCTCGATCAGGCGGAGGTACAGCAGCTTAATTTCGATGGCCGGAAGATTGCCGGTCTGCGGGTCAAACGTCCCGACGGTGAGCGGACGATCCGGGCGAATGAAGTGATCGTTTCGGGTGGCGCGACGCATTCTCCGGCGATCCTGATGCGGTCCGGCGTCGGTCCTGCGGCGCAGCTGTCCCATCTTGGTATAGACGTTGTCGCCGACCGTCAGGGGGTCGGTCAGAACCTGATGGAACATCCCGGTGTGTCGATGGCGTCCTACATGAAACCGGATGCGCGCCTGCCCAAAGGCATGCGCCGCCAGATGATCGCGGCGATGCGGTTTTCATCCGGTGTCGAAGGCTGCGGCGAGAACGACATGTTTATCGTGCCGACGAATAAATCGGTATGGCATGCGCTCGGTGACCGCATCGGCGCCGTGATGGTGTGGATCAACAAGTCGTATTCGACCGGCGAAGTGACGCTGAATTCCGCCGACCCGGGGATCGAGCCCAATGTCGATTTCAACATGTGCTCCGACGAGCGCGACCTGGTGCGGCTGGTCAGGGCGACGCGCCTGCTGGCAAAGCTGCATGAAAACCCTGCCGTGACCGGTGCGGTACATGACGTCTTCCCCGCCGCCTATTCGGAGCGGGTGCGCAAAGTCGGGGAATTCAACAATTCGAACCGGATCAAGACATGGATTGCCGCACAGCTCATGGATCTCGGCGGGCCGGTGCGCCGCAGCTTCATCAATAACGTGATTCTCGAAGGGCCGACACTGTCCGAGCTATTGCACGACGACGACACCATCGCCGACTGGATCCGCACCACCGTCACCGGTCACTGGCATGCATCCTGCACATGCCGTATGGGGGCATCAGATGATCCCGGTGCGGTGACCGACCCGTCCGCGCGGGTTTACGGCGTTGAAGGCCTGCGGGTCTGCGACACGTCGATCATGCCCTGCGTGCCGCGTGCCAACACGAACATCCCGACCATAATGATGGCGGAAAAGGTGGCCGACACGATTTTGGCGGAAGCGGGTTAGCCCTTCCGCGTCGACGCGGCGATCATCTCCACTTCCACCAGCAGTTTGGGAGTTGCCAGTCCGGCGACCACCAGCAGGGTCGACGTGGGCCGGTTCTCGCCCAGGTATTCCTCGCGGATCGCGTTATAGGCCGGAATATGCGCCGGATCGGTCAGGAAATGCGTGATCTTCACCACGTCACTGATGCGCAGCCGATTGTGTTCGAGGATGGCGAGGCAGTTATTCCAGGCATTCCGTGCCTGGGAGTCGAAATCGTCCGGGATGTTGCCGTCAAAATCCACCCCGATCTGACCCGCTGTATAGGTGATCTTCGCATTCTCGGGAATTTCCACGCCATGGGCATAGGGCCCCGCCGGTGGCTGCATCTTTTCAGGATAAAAGGCACGATTTTCCATGGTGGTTTCCTCTATGTGTCGATCAGGTTCGATGACTATTCTATAGGAAGCCGGGGCGACCGCGGCAAGCGCCACCTGAAGATGAATTTGCAATTTGGTGCCGAGACCCCCTAAAATGCTGTCTGACAGCGAGAAATTCAGGGCAGACCGAGCGTCTGTCCAATACAGGAGAAACCGCATGTTTCTGAAAGATACCTGGTATGTCTGCGCACAGCCCGAGGAAGTCACCCGGACACCGATGGCGCGCACAATCTGTAATGAAAACCTGGTCTTCTGGCGCAAGGAAGACGGCACACCGATCGTGTTCGAGGATCGCTGCTGCCATCGGCGGATGCCGTTATCGAAGGCGAATCTCGTCGGCGACCAGATGGAATGCTACTATCACGGCCTGCGTTTCGACGAGGACGGCAAATGCGTGCATGTCCCCGGACAGACCACGATCCCGCCGGGAGCGCAGGTTCAGAAATATCCGATTGTTGAAAAATACAACTGGATGTGGATCTGGATGGGCGATCCCGCGCTTGCGGATGAAGACCTGATTGTACCCTACCCCTGGAAGACTGCGGATGACTGGGGCGACAAGGGCACCTATTTTTACGTCAAAGCCGATTACAAGCTCGTCGTCGACAATTTGCTTGATCTGTCGCATCTGGGCTTCGTGCATCGTTCCACCATCGGTAATGCTGCCGTTGCCGAGGCCGCCCGTGTCCGGACGCTGAAGGACGACGATTCTGTCACCGTTGCGCGCTGGACTGTCGGTCAGCCTCCGGCACCGACCTATCAGAAGATGGGCGGCTGGACCGAGGATGACATCGTCGATCGCTGGCAGATCATCGAATTCCGGATGCCGGGCGCGGTGCGCCTGTTCACGGGTGCTGCGCCGGGCGCTGCCGAAGGCAAGGAATTCGGGTTTACCGAGATCGACCGTGATGTGCCCGAAGGCGGGTTCGGTTTCCACAATCTCAACTTCGTGACCCCGGAAACCGAGAACACGACGCATTATTTCTGGTCCAATGCCTATCAGGTTCAGGGTCAGCCGGTGTCGGAAGAAATGACCGAGCTTTCCTACAGGCAGATTTTCACAGCCTTTCACCAGGATTGGGAAGTCTTCAACAAGCAGCAGGAAAACTGGGACGACAAGCCCACGATCGACACCGTCCAGGATGCGGGCTCAATCGCTGCGCGCGCCATGATCGATCGCAAGATTGCGGAAGAACAGGGCCAGATGGCGGTCGCTGCCGAGTAATTACGGCGTTATCGAATTAAAACGGCGGTCCTGCGCGGGGCCGCCGTTTTTTATGGGGCGTTCACGATCCGGCGGTAAATCGGCACGGCGACCAGCGGCAGGATATAAATCGGGAACTGGCCGACGACGAAATAGACCAGCAGGTCATAGGGGGCGTTCTCGCCCAGTGCTGCCAGCACCAGTGCCGTGTTGGTGTTCCCTGTAATCAGACCTACCGTCAGTGCAGCGCGGCGGCCGATCCGCCAGAACAGAAGCGTGGCGGCGATTTGCAGGCCGATATTTATTGCGAATGTCGTTGCCGTCACGATCGCCGTATAGGCGGGTTTTGCTGCGGTGAATTCCGGCAGGCCGGACATCAGCGATACCGCGACCCCGACCATCCCGAATACCATGATCCCGTCCATGCGCGATGCCTGGGCTTTCAGGAAGTCAGGCCCCAGCAGCTTGCGTGCGACAAATGCGATCAGAAAACTTGCGCCGACAATCCGGCCGAGCCGCCACATAAGTTCGAGCACCGTAACGTCCAGCTCTATCCCCAGGAGCCACAGCGCCAGAGGGGGCAGCGTAAATGGCACCAGAGCATAGGATGCGACGGTCACAATCAGGGCGAGGGCCGCGTCGAGCCCGAAAAGGATACACAGCGCAGAGCCCGACATAATCGGCGTCGCGAGCGCATGGAATACCATTCCTGCGCCGACCGGCCCGTCTATCCCGGCGGCGATGGTAAAGCCCCACAGGATCAGCGGCGCTATCCCCATTGAAAACACAAAGATGGCGGCAATCAGAACCGGGCGACGGAGATAGCTCTTTAAGGCGGCCGGTTCGATACGCATCATCGACAGCGACAGGTTCATGACAATGAAAATTTCCAGCCAGGGCGCGAAAAAATTGGCGAGCGGCTGCCAGGCGATCCCCAGAAAGACGCCGGCGGCCAGCACCCATGTCGTGCGTCGGGCGACCATTTCGAGTGCGTTCAACAGGATCATGCGCGCATCAATCGGCGGTATACCGGCAGGGCGACCACGGGCAGAAAATACATCGGAATCTGTCCCAGAACGAAGCACACCAGAAGTTCCGGCGGCGCGCGGTCAGCCAGGGTCACCATCAAAAGTCCCAAGTTTGTGTTGCCGGTAACCAGACCGACGGTAAGTGCTTCGCGACGGCCCATCCAGAGAAAAAGCGCTGCCCCCACAATCTGCAGCCCTATATTCGCCGCGAAAGAGGCGGCGAGGACCAGCACGACATAGTCCGGTCGGGCGGCGACAAACGCGGGCAGGCCGTGGATAATCCCGAAGCCGAAAACCATGACGAAGAGAACGCTGATTCCATCGAGCGCCCTCGCGTTCTTTAACATAATTTCCGGCTTGATAACCCAACGTCGGATTGCAAACGCGATGCCGGCAGGGATAGCAATCGTCGCAAACAGACGGCTGAAAAGATCGAAAAACCCGACGCCAAGATCGAGGCCCAGCAACCAGAGCGACAAGGCGGGCAGGGTAATAGGTACGATAGCGTAGGTCGTGACCATCACGGCCACTGCCAGTGCGGAATCGAGTTCAAGTATCGTTGCGAAGGCGATTGCCGAACTGACCATCGGGGCGGCGGCGAGCAGCACCATCCCCTGGCGAAGTTCGTCGGGAATATCGATCGGCGTCAGCAACACCCACATCAGGACCGGGGCGGCGATCAGGTTGACCAGTACGATCAGCGCCATCGCTCCAGGGCGGCGGATGTAGCCGCGCAGCCGTGCCACATCCAGCCGGAGCATGGCCACCGTCAGGATGACAATGATGGCGGGCAGGATAAATTCCCTGCAGGCAGCAGCCAGTGGCGGCAGCAGATAGCCGATGACGAAGGCGCTTGCCATCAGCCAGGTGCCCATGGCGGCGACCCGTTCCAGTGCGCTGGGGATCATGGCGCTCCCGTTTCAGGGTCGATCAATATGAGGTGCCGTCGAAATGGCGGAACGATCGTGTGCCGTCAGCGGGTTTTTCCATGATCATATCGTCATCGGGATAGTGAACTTTTTCGCTTTCCGACCGGTTCCCGACCTCTAGAAACCGGACGATTGCATCCGATTTGTTTTCCAGCCGGTGCGCATCGCCGGAATTCGCCGGGAAGCATGCGCACATGCCCGGCTGCAATACTTCCTCTCCACTATCGGTCACCAGCGTCGGCGTACCGTCGATGATATAGATGAATTCGTCTTCTGCGGAATGCCAGTGCCGTAATGCCGATACGGCTCCCGGTTCCATTTCGGTGAGATTTACACCGAACTTGGTCAGACCGTGCGGGTCGCCCAGGGCGCGCCGGGATTTTCCATTCAACGCTGTATCGTTCGGGGGCGGATACGGGTTGCGCACTTCTGCTTCAATCGTAAGCGGATCGAACGCGGGGGATGGTTTGTCAGACATTGGCAGTTCCTCAGTTTGGCAGGAAGTCGTTCAGGTCAACGGTATCGTAGTTGCGCGGCATGGCTTTGGTGAACCTGGCGCGTGCAACGGGGTCGGTAACGGCGGGCTTGGTCGCATCTATAAGGGTCTTTGTGCCGATGCGGTGCATCGGGCTCTGACCCGGCACGATGTTGGAAACGTTGTCGAGCGACCAGGTGCGCGCGCCGGGGATTTTGATGACGTCGCGCTGGGCATCGACCCGTGTGGTCAATGACCAGAAAACCTGGCGCATGTCCGATGCATCGATGTCGTCATCGACGGCGATCGCCAGCTTGGGGTGCATTTGCGGTCCGGACAGGGCGGCCATCAGGGCGGTCTTCGCCTGCCCTTCGACCCGGGGGCGCAGCTTGATGACCACGGCCATCAGACCGGCAATCCCGAGACAGCGGAGATCCAGGAGATCGAGCCCGCCTTCGACATTTTTGAGGTGATCCCATAACAGCATATCAATCGCCGTTGCCACCAGCGCCTGTGTATCGGTCATCGGTGCACCGCATTGCATCGCGTAGAAGATGGGGTCCTTGCGTCGGGTGATCGCCTTTACGTCGAGATATTGCGTGAACCCTTCCATGGCGTAACCGCCGGACCCTTCGCCGAACGGGCCTTCAGGTGTCAGGGCATCGGGCGGGATTTCGCCTTCGATGATCATCTCGGCCTCTGCCGGCACCTCAATGTCGATTGTCTCGCACTTCACCAGCCGGACGGGTTCGCCCATCAGGGCCCCTGCAATCGTCAACTCGTCGGTACCGTAGGGTGCTGTATAGGAGGAAGAGAAATAGAGAGCCGGATGGGCGCCAACGACCATCGCGACGGGCATGGCTTCACCCCGTTGCTGATATTTTTCGTATATGCGGAGGGCTTGCCGGGGGCAGATCAAATAGCCGGTTCGATTTTTGCCCATAACCTGCTGGCGATGGATCGACATGTTCCGGATGCCGGTATCGGGATCCTTGATGATCGCCATCCCCGACGCGATGAACGGGCCGGGGTCCATTTCGGATGTCCACGCTGCGGGGACCTTCGTCAGGTCCACGTCGTCCCCGGTTTCGATTATCTGTTTCACCGGCGCGCCGTCACGCTCAACCATCACCGGTTCGACCGGATTGCGGACGCGGTTATTGAACGCGTTTATGACGTCGTCCTCGTCGACGCCGAGCCCGATCGCCCATTTTTTTCTGTCGGTGATGATCTGGTTGCAGGCCCGCCAGCCGGGGAAGCCTGCCAGATTATCGAATAAAGACGCTTTGCCCAGCTGGTCATATGCTTTCCAGCCGATGGCGGTCAGGTTCTGTAACGGATCGACTTCTTTGGCGAAACGGACGAGTTCGCCCTGTTGTTCAAGGTTTCCAAGATATCCGCGGATGGATTGATCCATTCTTTGTTTTCTTTCGGCTGCGATTGCGTCTGCGGATTATCATCCGGGGGCGGTGAGTTTCTGCCAAATCATGTCATAATCGTCTCCGGCACGCCAACGCAGGGGAAAATTATGACAGGCACTTCCATCCGGAAAATTGTCACCATCGTTCAGGAAACACGGACCGAAATCGGCCAGAAGATTGATCCGCCGTCACGGCAATGCGCGGCGATTGCGGTGATCGCCAACCCGTATGCCGGGCGTTATTCGCAGGAACTGCCCGAACTGGAAGCCGCCGGCGCCGAGCTTGGCGATCTGCTTGGCCAGAAGGCGATGGCGGCGCTCGGTATCGGCGCGGACGAGGTGGAAAGTTTCGGCAAGGCGGCCATCGTCGGTGAAAACGGCGAAAAGGAACACGCTGCCGCCTGTATGCACCCGACCATGGGGAAACCGCTTCGCGCCGCGGTGGGCCCGGCACCGTCCATTATCCCGTCGGCGAAGAAAATCGGCGGGCCGGGCACGACGATCGATTGCCCGCTGCATCACAAGGAAGACGTCTGGACGTTTTCGCATTTCGACGCGATGGAAGTATCCCTGTCGGACGCACCTCGTGCGGACGAAATCATGGTGATTATCGCGATTACGGATTCAGGGCGTCCGCTGCACCGGGTCGGCGAGGGTAAGACCTCTGCCGATGTCGGGGGGGACTGAACCTGTTTCCGGGCTTGAATACCGGTGCGCGAAATTCAAGCCCGGACGTTCGCGAAGACCCGTTAGCCTACCGCCCTGCCTGATGTCGGTAGGTCTATGCGGCCGGTTTTGTCATAACCGGCGAGCGCAGTTTCAACGAGGGCCTGTGACTTTGCGAAATCATATTCGCGATACAGGTGGGATTTAACGATAAACGGTGCGCCTGCGTAGAACTTTTCATAGCTGGTGTGGCGCGATGCAAATTCCGAACCGACACAATCCCACGCCAGTTTCATGAACTTGACGCGGTCATCCGCGGGCATGTCAGGTGATTGTATGTATTTCTGGATAACCGCGTTCATTGTGGGGTTTTCGAAATCGCGAACGCTCGACGGCAACTGGATGAATCCACCGCCGGCCAGTTCCCGAATGATGTCCAGGAATTCCGGGTACATGCGCGACTGCTGGGCCATGGCTGCATAGGTGATCTGCTTGTTCGGCACGTAAACGCCGTTCTGGTTCGGCTCGGCTTTCGAGATTTGGGCATCCAGCAACCCTTCATATGTGGCCGCGTGAAGTGCCAGATCGCCAATCAGGCTTTGCACGGGCGGTAGATTTGCAACCCCGTTCATCTCGGCGATTTTCTGTGCGAGACCAACCATAAACCGGAGTTTCGTGACGAACCGCGTTTGGGCCTGATTGTTCCCGAGCACGTGCGCCGGACCCTCAAACCACTGCGCCCGCGCAACATCGATGTCTTTGTAGACGAAGATGTTTTCCCAGGGAACGAAGACATCTTCGTATACGAGCAGGCTGTCTGTTTCATCGAAACGACTGGCCATCGGATAATCGAACATTGAATTCGCACCGTCCGCGTAGGAGCGTCGCGAGTATATCTGAACGCCTTCCGCCCAGACCGGGATGGCTACCGAAATCGCGTAGGCCTCGTCGCCGGGGCGCATCGGGGTGATGGTCGATAGCTGAACGAAGTCGGAATAGACTGTGCCGGTGCCCAGCATCTGTGCGCCGCGAATGACGATGCCGTCTTCGCGTTCTTCGACCACCCCTGCATAGCTGTCCGGAGGATTCTGCTGATGTGCGGGTTTTGACCGGTCAATCTGTGGCGGGACGATGGTGTAGGTAATATAGGCGTCGTTATCCCGCAGAAATTCATAGAAATTCATGGCGTTGTCGGCGAGATCCTGCCGGCCGTTTTTGGCGAGTACCTGCGGTTCTGCGGCGAATCCGACGAAGAAAGTCG
>CAJQLI010000023.1 GCA_905479125.1 uncultured Alphaproteobacteria bacterium
TCGATGTCGAGGATACGGTTGAACTTGCCGAGCCCGAGGGTAATGCCGTCTTCGAGAGGCAGCGCTCCACCCGACAGAGACGTACCGGCACCACGCGGGACGATCTTGATCCCGCTGCCATGGCAGTATTTGAGAATTTCAGCGACCTGCTGCGTCGTTTCCGGCAGCACCACGATCATCGGGAGCTGGCGATAGGCGGTCAGGCCATCGCATTCATAGGCGCGGAGTTCCTCTTCTTCGGCGATTACACCCTCGCCGGGGACGATCCTGCGCAGCGCAGCGATGATTTCGCCACGCCGGGAGATGACATCGCGATCTGGGTCGGGCATCCGCATGAAAAAGCTCCGGTTTCTGCAGACTCAGTGTAGCCGAGAGCCCGACAAACGAAAACCGCGCCGGAAAGGCGCGGTCTGTCAGCCGGAAAGACCGGAATTCAGGCGAATATCAGCCCTGACGTGCCTTGAAACGCGGATTACGCTTATTGATCACGTAGGTGCGGCCCTTGCGGCGGATTACGCGGCAAAAGCGATCACGCTTTTTCGCGGATTTGAGCGAGTTGACGACTTTCATAGTTCTCTTCCTTAAACGCGTAGGCAGAAGTGTTTTCTCGATTGGTCGCGGAACTTAACGATGGCGCTCCGTCCTGTCAACGCAGGTTCTAGGTCACACTCGTCTTCTTGAAGGCGACAATTCGTCTCATTTCCAGCTCTTTGGCCGCATAGGCCTCGTTCCGGCGTTCCCAGAGATCGGTTTCATGCACAAGTGCCTCGGCGAGATCCGCATCGAGCTCTTTACCGGTTATCTTTTCTGCCATTTCAACCCAGGCGGCGCAGGCAAGGGCCGTATACTGCTCGGTTTCCTCGTTATTGACGCGGATCTCAAAATTGGATGATTCCAGCTTGTCGATAACCAGGCTCACCTCGCAGGGGAAAATTTCCCCGGGTTCCCCGTCAATGCTTGCACTCGCAAGCGCACCCGGCTCGGCTGCCGTGATGAAGCTCTCTGTAATCACGATGGGCTTGCCCGGTTTAACAGCCGCCAGCACGATCTCGAGGAAGGCTTCCTTGTCTTCAATGGAGATCAGCGTATCGCGCAGCAGGCAGCCATCATAGAAATCTGTCTTCAGTTCGAAAGTTGCGGGATTGAAGCCTTTCACGACAGCCTTTTTATCAAGCCCCTTCAGCATGGAGGCTTCAAGCGCCTGTTTCGCAAGATCGGCGTTCAGGTCAAACCCGTCCACATAAGAGCCGATTCTTTCGGCCACTGCGCAGGCACCGCCACCGGGGCCAGATCCGATTTCAAGCATCGTATTCTCGGCCGTCAGCCCAAAAGGCTGTGCGAGATCAACAACGCTCTCAGGCGTCGCCGGAGAAATAAAACCGTCTCCCCAAATCAGCTGTGCCAGTTTCTGGCGCGCCGGCGACCATGCCGGAATATCCTCATCAGCCGCTTTGTCGCCGTCGCCTGCTGCTTCGGCTGAACCGCCGGACTCAGAACCGTCAACAACAACCGGGCCGAGTTCATACCCTTCCCACCAGGCATGCAGACGCTGCTTCAGCGAGTGTTTCGACCCGCCGGACTGTACTTCCTCTTCTTCGCCTGATTTTTTCAGGGCTAGCGCCACGCCATTATCCTTGTCCGCGAGCCAGCAAAGACGGCTCGAACTGCGCTAGCAGACTGACAGTACTTCTTTAAACAAGAGTTAAAGGTTACCTATCCGTTAACGTAGCGGAAAGCGAAGGAATCCCCGCTCGGGATGATGAAGCCGGCGGTCGGGTTCGGAAAATGCGACGGGATGATCGTGACATCTCGATCGGCATAGCGATCAAGGAATGCCTTCCGGGTCACCCGCGCAGCGGATTGGTCCGCACAGGCGACCGTGCTCCAGTCAGGGATATGACATTGGATCATGTGATGCATCATATCGCCACACAGAATGGCCTGTTCGCCGCCGGAAGTCACGTTCAGCCCGACCATCCCGGGCGTATGCCCCGGCAGCGGTTCCAGCGTCAGCCCGTCTTCAATCGCGTGATCCATATCGACGACCAGCTCGCGTTTCGCCTCCAGGATCGGCAGAACGCTGTCAGCAACGTAGTCGCCGGTGCGCGTCATCTGGTCCTGTTCGGATTGCTGCATCCAGAAGTCGAGCTCTTTTCGCGAGAAGATGTACTTCGCATTCGGAAAGGTGGGGACCCAGCGGCCATCCTCCAGTTTCGTATTCCAGCCCACATGATCCACATGCATATGGGTACACAGCACAAAATCGATGTCTTCGGGCGTCACCCCGGCTGCACGGAAATTATCCATCCACGGGAAGACCTGATCGTTGAACATATCGCGGTTGCGGGGCTTGTGATTGCCGACGCAGGTGTCAACCAGAATGGTGTGGTGCGGCGTGCGGATCAGAAACGCCTGTATGTTGATGACTACCTTGCCGCTTACCGGATCGAAATGCCGCGGCACCATCCAGTCTTTGTGGCGTTCGATGGCCTGCGGATCCCAGTCGGGGAAAAATTCCGTCCCCCCCAGCATCGGCATTTCCATCTCGACGATGCGGGTGACGCTGATATCGCCGAAGCTGAAATCGAACATGGAAGCTACTCCGGCCGGCCCGGATTTACATGGCCGCAGGCGTCGCAGACCTGATTTTCGGGGTCTGCATAAAACGCCTCGAAGATCGGCGGCATATCGCGTTCGAGCACCTCGATATAGGCATCCTGGCGGAAAATCTGGTGATTACACTTCTCGCAGAACCACGCAAAACCATCCAGCGGGTCGTCTTTCTCGCGCCGGATCTCCGCGATCATGCCGACTGTGCCAGCGGGGCGCATCGGTGCATGGGGCACATAAGCCGGCAGCAGGAATACGTCACCTTCCTTGACCTCGACATCGCGCGCCTTGCCGTCCTCCTGGATGCGCAGCACGATATCGCCCTTGATCTGGTAGAAAAATTCCTCGAACGCATCGATATGGTAATCCGTCCGCTTGTTGGGACCACCGACGACCGTGATCATCAGTTTCGAATCTTTCCACAGCGTCTCGCCGCCGACCGGCGGTTTCAGCTTATCGCCATTCTCGGAAATCCACTGCTGAATCTGGAACGGATTGGAATCGCTCATTGTACTGCCTTTCAAATATTCGAAGCCTGACCGGAGCCGATTTTGTGGTCAGCGTAGACATTCACCGCGTCTTCGGCAAACCCGATCACGGCCACACGCAAGCACCGATTCCGACATCCCTCATACTGGCAATTCTGCGTGAAGCATGGCTAGATCAGGAAAATAGCAGGGAACATGTGACGTATGGAATTCGGTCTTAATTTTTTCCCGAGCTGTGCGCCGGAAGAGCGTTCGGCCGAAGATTACTGGGCGGACGCGCTGTATCTGTGCGGATTGATGGACGAGCTCGGCTATTCCCATGTCCGCACCGTCGAACATTACTTTCACCCATATGGTGGCTACAGCCCCAACCCGGTCGTATTCCTTGCCGCCGCCGCGCAGCGCTCAAAGAAGGCCAAAATGATTACCGGCGCGGTGCTGCCGGTCTTCAACAACCCGCTCAAAGTTGCCGGCGAACTTGGCATGCTGGACGCGATTTCGAACGGGCGGCTCGAGGCCGGGTTCGCCCGCGCCTTCCTGCCGAACGAGTTCGAAACATTCGGCATCGACATCGAGGAAAGCCGGGACCGCTATGAAGAAGGCGTCGAACAGATCCGGCTTCTGCTGGAGCAGGAAAACGTATCGTGTGAAGGCAAATTTCACAGCTTCAGCAATGTCACGTCCCTGCCCCGCCCGACCCAACAGCCGCGTCCGCCCTTCTGGGTGGCCGCCATGAGCACCAAGGCATCGTTCGAGTTCGCCGGCCGCAACGGCCATTACATCATGGGTATCCCGATGGGAGGCGGACTCATGGCCGAGCTGATCGGAACCTATCGAGAGGAATGGAAATCAGCCGGCCACCCGGGGGATGGCAAGATCATGCTGTCATTTTCGATGTGCGCGGATGAAGACGGCGAGGCTGCGCGGAACGCATTCCGCCCGCCGCTGAACGCTTACCTGGAACGCCTGGTGGATGCAGCATCTGGCTGGCTGAACGGCGCCAGCACCAAGGATTACAAGGGCTACGACAAGATGATCGCCTCGCTGAAGGACGACGATTTCGACAAACAGATGGATCGCGGTATCTGCTGGGCAGGGTCACCCGCCGAAGTCACCGACATGATCGCGGATTTCGACCGCCAGATCGGCGGATTCGATATCGCGTCGCTGCATGTCATGCCCCATGTAATGGAAGCATCCGTCGCGGAACGCTCGATGCGGCTGTTTTCAGAACACGTCATGCCGAAATTCCGGTAACCGACCGTCGGTCAGGATGACCCCACAGGGCATTGCGCCGCCCCGAAGATCGGGCCCTGGCGGTTATCCTGAACCAGCACGGCGCAGCCCTCGCCCTCGGCCAGCGCAAAATTCTTTACCGCAAACGAGGCCGGCTTGCCCGCCCATGTGCCGATCTTCTGGACCTCGGTGACGATATTGTGGCTGAGCAGGGCCTTGCCCTTGTTTTCACCGGACCGGACCCGGGTTTCCTTCGCTTTGATAAAGCGTATCAGCCAGACCGACCCGACCCCCTGCCCGGCGGCATCCAGTTCGACTTGCCGGACCTTGCCGGACGCCATCGTCACATTAATCCCGACGCTGTCACGACGGGCGCTTTCGGCTTCACGCATCGCGGACAGCACGGGAATTCGGCGTGAGCCGACGGCTTCCAGCTTTCCGTCGATCGCCATTTGCGGGGTATAGACATTCCCCGTGCCGCGGATGCGCTGGTTATAAATGCGCTGGCGCTGGGTATAGGCGGGCTTCGAAAACGGATCTTTCCACTTGCCGTCCCCGCCATGCACCAGGTCGTCCCAGTAGTCGACGTGAAATTCGAGCGCGATGACGGATTTCTGTTCGGAAAGGTCACCCAGGAATTTTTCCGCCGGCGGGCATGAATAGCAGCCCTGCGACGTGAACAACTCAACGACCACAGCGCCATTTCGATCACCGGCAGTGGCAGTGGAGACAGCAGCAATGGCGGACAGTATCAGCGCCAGGGCCGCGGGGATAAGCATGCGCATGTTTTTTATACGCCAAATATAAAAAACCGCCGCGCCCACACCAGTAAACTTCCGGTGAGGCGCGACGGCTGAAACGTGACCGCCCGTGAGGGCTGGCGTTATTTCTCGTTCTTGACCGGGTTCGACAGGATCCCGATTTTTTCAATTTCGATCTCGCAGGTATCGCCGTCCTTAAGGAAGATGGCGGGCTTGCGAACGAAACCGACACCGGCAGGCGTGCCCGTGAGGATCATATCGCCGGGCAGCAGTGTAAATACCTTGGCCAGTTCATGAACAAGGGTCTTGGTGTCGAAGATCATTTCGCGGGTGTTAGAATCCTGCAACACCTTGCCGTTGACGCGGCACTGCATGTTCAAACCCTTTGCACCGGCCGGCAGTTCGTCGGCGGTGACAAAGTCGGAACCGATCGAGCCGGTCGCATCGAAATTCTTACCCATGGCCCACTGCGAGGACTTCATCTGGTAATCGCGGATGGAGCCTTCATTGGCGACCGCATAACCGGCCACGTAATTGAGCGCTTCGCTTTTTTTGATGTTGCGGGCCTTCTTGCCGATAACGGCAACCAGCTCGGCTTCGTAGTCGAAATGCTTCGACAGTTTCGGCCGGATAATAGGCTGACCCTGCGGCACGAAGGACGTGGTGAAGCGGTTGAACACAACTGGATAAGTCGGAATTTTCAGACCGGCTTCTGCAGCGTGGTCCTTGTAGTTCAAACCAATGCAGATGATCTTGTTGGGTTCCTGGATAGGCGTCAGGTAGTTGACGCGCCCCTTCACGATTGCCTTCGCAGGCGCCTTTGCAGCGGCACGGCCGGCTTTCGCCATCGCGCCCTTGCCCTTGGCGAGGAGTTCCTTGAGATCGGTCGGCAGTGTCTTGTCGACCTTGGACAGATCGACCAGACCGGCATCAGTCCGGACGCCGAGTTTGGCTTTGCCATCTTTTTTGAAAGCGACGAAACGCATTTGTATCTCCCTGTTCTGGATTGCGTTGAAAAAATCGAGTGAGGCGGACGGCGAAGCACCGCCCAGAAATCAAATCCGCGATGAAACTAACGGATCGCCACACCGGTTCAAGTTGTTTTGCTCTTTCTGCGAGCAGACTCTGTTTCGTACCATACCAATCTTATCGTCTTCATATGGCCGATTAAGTAATCACACATTTCAGTTCGTCTTGGCGAACGAACATTTTCGTGAATGCAAACGCCATCGCGACTCGCCCCGTCTATGGTCTTTGTGACGGGTGGTGTAGAACGATGGAGAGCCAATCGGAAGAAGTGCGATGACACGGGAAGACGATCATCCGGGAGACATTCCCTATACAGATCTGTGGGGGCGGCCCGGATTCCTGATCCGGCGTTTGCATCAGCTGCATGTCGCCGTGTTCCTGGAAGAGTGCGGCGATTTCGACGTTACACCCGTTCAGTACGCGGTGCTCAGCGTGCTCTATCGCGGCAAAGCGCTCGATCAGGTCTCGGTCGCCGCAGAAGTCGGGATCGACCGGAACAATGCCGCCGACGTCCTGCGCCGGCTTGAACGGCGTGGCTTCGTTGAACGCATCCCGAGCGAAACCGACAGGCGGGCGATGCTGAACGCGATCACCGAGGAGGGCTGCAAGTTCGTGGAAGATGCTCATGGTGCCATGGAACGCGCCCAGGACCGTTTTACCGGCAGCCTCGGCAAGCGCGACCGCGACCGGCTGATGGACCTGTTGCAGAAAGTCATGCTCGACAACAATGATTCCGGCCGCGCCCGGCTGAAGACGCACGACAACGAAGACTGAGGGAAACGTGCTGGCCTTCCCGATTGTTGAAATCACGTCATTCCATATGTCACCCCGGCCTTGTGCCAGGGTCCAGTTTTGCGCTGAAACACCTTCTGGGTCCGGGCACAAGTCCGGAATGACCGGCTGGATGAATCAGAAAAAGTGCGGATCAAAGACCCGCACCTTTTCAAACTTTCAGACGGCCAAAGCAGCCGCGATCTACTCGGCGGCAGCTTTCGGCGCGTCGGCTTCGATCGTGTCCATGTTGTTGCGCTTCGTCGCAAACTTGGAATCGGCAGGTTCGTAGATCTCGTCCTTGATCTTGAAATACCCGTCGGCGTAATCCGCCTCGCTGGTCGGCACCATCTGGATCGAATCGAACGGACACACGTCCATGCACAGCTCGCAGCCGATGCACTTGTCGTTATGCACGTTGATCTTGCCAGCAGGGTCCTGGGAGAGCGCTTCGTAGAAGCACATCTGGACACAGACATTGCAGGTCGGATTCTGACAGGTCTCGCCGTTTACTTCGGCAGTCACCCGGCTCATCGCGAACTGGTCGGAATAATCGGTCGCCGCCGCGTCCGAGGCGATACCGTACATGGACGCGATGTCCTTGTAGCCGTGTTCATCCATGAAGCGTTCGAGCCCACGGATGATATTAGGCAGCCATTTCATGCCCTTGACCATCAGCACGGAGCCGACTTCGACGATATTGGCGCCGGTCATGATGAACTCAACGACATCGCGGTGATCGAAAATGCCGTTCGAACCGGCGATCGGAATGCCGACTTCTTTGTAGATGTTATGGACGTAGCGCAGGCTGAGCGGCTTGGTCCACGTACCACCGATACCGGCAGTACCGCCGAGACGCGGCTTGGCAGTATCGATATCGACCGCAAACGCGGTGTAGCGGTTCGTCGCGGTCACCGCCGCCGCACCAGCTTCCTTGACCGCCTTGGCGATATCGACGGGCTTCGACTGGTCCGGCGTCAGCTTGACGACAACCGGAATATCAACCGCCTCGCAGACCGCCTGGGTAACGCTGAAGGCCACCTCCGGGTCCTGGCCGATCATCGAGCCACCATGCACACCGGGCATAAGCGCCGGATGCGGGCAGCCGAAATTCAGTTCGACCATCGGCAGGCCGCAATCCTCAATCGTGCGGCAGATATCGATCCAGCCCTGCACGTCCTTTGCCCCGGCGCTGCCGATCAGATGGGCATCGCGTTCACGGGCATAGGCACCGATTTCCTTCAGGTAGGGGATCCAGTCCTTATAATAGGTGCTGGAATAACCGGAGCGGCTGTAGAATTTAAAGTCTCGCGGCACCTTGCCCTTAATGATGTCGCCGCGGTCATTCATGATTGCGTATTTCGAGTTCATGGTGAGAACCGCCATATCGTCGATATCGGTCAACGTCTTGATGATCGCGCCCGCCGCACCGTAATCGAATGCCTGTTTCATCAGATCGGGGCTGTTCGTCGTTTCCAGCGATGCAATGACCACCGGGTTTTTGAACGGAACGCCGCAGAAATCCAGTTTCATATCGGCCATGTCTTATTCTCCTCTTTATCGGGCTCTCGGTGTCGTAAAGACGGCGCATTCGCCTCCGATGAACCTGTATTCTGCCGCCAAACCGCGGCAATTTCCAGCTATAATATGTAGTATACTACGTATTAAACTCTCTCTTCTTACTCTCTATTCGGCTGCCACCATGGTGCCGCGCAGCGCCACGGTCGCATTTGCATCGACGCTTTTGCCGTCTGCCGCAGCCACAACGCCATAGACATCGCGCATGGTCGCCTCGGAAATAATCTCATCGCGCCAGTCACGCAGAACGTTTGCCGGATCGCGGTCCAGCGCCGGGCCGTATCCGCCGCCGCCGGGTGACTGGGTCACGAAGCGGACATTCTCGGTCCGCCGCAAACCGTATTTCGGCGCATCCTCGGTTTCCCCGTTGCCGTGAACCAGATGCATATTGCCGGGCGCACCGGCCCCGCCGCCATTGATCCCATATCCTGTCTCGTAGTTCAGGCCTTCGCCGCGGAACGAATGGGTCGCAGGTGTCAGGATGTCGACTTCGTAATCGCAGCCGCTGCCGCCCCGGTACTTGCCGGCGCCCGCCGCATCGATGCGGAATTCCTGGCGATGGAACATCACCGGATAGAGCTGTTCATAGACTTCGACATTCGGCATCGTCAGCCCGCCGAGCGTGCAGACATGGCCGATCTGGTTGAACCCGTCGCGGCCTTCCACTGCGCCGGAACCGGCGGCCGCCGCCCCGTGATAAAACACATAGGGCTCGCCACCGTCTTCGCTACCGACCGAAATGCCGAAGACATTCTTCGCCCAGCCCGCGCAGCCGCGATCCGGGTCAGCCTGGGCCAACGCCTTCCAGACGGCATGGATGATTTCATGCGCAAAGAACACCGTGCACATCGTCGTTGGCGCGCCTTCGCGGGCGTTGATAATCGTCCCTTCGGGCGCGATCACGTCGACACAACGGAACGCGCCTTCATTATGCGGCAGGTGCGGATCGAGGAACGACGCAAGCGCCGTGAAGATCGCCGAATAGGTATTGCCAAGCGATGAATTCTTGAAGCCGCGTATCTGCGGGTCGGTGCCGGTGAAATCGACATTCATCTTGTCGCCGTCGATGGTCAGTTTCACGCGGACGGTCACATCACGGATCTCGAAGCAATCATTATCGGACCGGTCTTCAGCCTCATACACGCCGTCGGGCAATTTCGCGATCTCTGCACGTACCGACCGGTCTGCATGATCGAGCACACCGGTGAAATAGCCCATCGCCTCGTCAACGCCGAGTTCTTCGACCAGGGCCGCGACCCGTTCCATGCCGATACGTGTGGAACCAAGCATGGCACGCAGATCGCCGTCCTGCAGGTGCGGGGTGCGCGTGTTCAGCATCAGCATCTTCCACAGATCCTTGCGGACCTTGCCGGCCTCAACCAGTTTGAGCACCGGCAGGCGCACGCCTTCGGACCAGGCGTCGGTCGCGACAGGGTTATACGCACCGGCAGCGCCGCCGCCGATATCGGACTGATGCGCCCTGTTACAGGTGAGGCCGACCATTTTGCCGCCAACAAATACCGGGCGCGCGATCACCCAGTCGGGCAGATGGTTGCCACCCGCTTCCCACGGGTCGTTCAACAGGTAAACATCGCCTTCGGCCAGTTCGTCACCGAAATCACGCAGGATGGCGCGGACGCCGAACCCGCCGCTGCCGGTATGGATCGGAATCCCGTCGGCCTGGCTGACGACTTCGCCTGTCGGCCCCGCAATGAAACAGGAAAAATCATGCGCCTGGCTGAAGATCGGGCTACGCGCAGTGCGTACCATCACCCAGCCCATCTGGTGGGAGATGTGATCGAGGCGGTTCTGGGTCAGTGCCAGGATAACCGGGTCGAGGGTTTTGGTTTCTGAACTCTGTGTCATCGGATCAGTCCTCCGTCTCGAAGTTGATGGTGTAATTATTCAACGCGTCGATCGACACCAGGTCACCTGGCCCGACCAGAATGGTCGTCGTCGCCTCTTCGATGATCGCCGGACCGGCAAAGGTCTGACCATGATGCAGGTCCGCCCCGCGATAGACGGGGGTGTCCAGGAACTCGCGCACCGATTCCGCGTAGACCGGACGGGTCTCGATCGGCTCGACCGGCTTGTCCACAGGATCGTATGTCGGGTCCTGCAACGGCGGCAGCTTGCCGATACCGACAACCCGCAGCTTGGCGACGTTGATCCGGCTTTCCGGATTCGTGTGGCCGAACTGGCGGTCGTATTCGCGTTCGAACGCGGCCCGGATTTCATCGGGTGTCGCATCAGGGGCGAGCGAAACACGTACGTCCCATTGCTGGCCTTCGTAATGCAGATCAAGCTCGTAGCCGAAGGTGGTATCTTCTTTCGAAAAACCTTCATCGCCGAGCGCGTCGAGCGCCTGTGCTTCAAGCTGGGCATAGCCTTCGGCAATGGCGGAGGCCGCATCGTCCCCCAGTTCACGCATCACCACATGGACAAAATCGCGCCGCACATCGGCATGCTGCATCCCGATAGCACAGAACGCACCGGCCTGACGGGGGATATAAACCGCCCGTGCGCCGAGCTTGCGCCCGACACTGGCACCATGCATCGGCCCGGCACCGCCACACGCGATCAGCATGAACCGGCCCGGATTGTAGCCGCGCTGGATACTGATGCGCTCGACCGCATGCAGCAGGTTCTGCTCGACGATGCGGATCAGACCCGCCGCCGCTTCCGTGCGTGAAATGCCGAGATCATTGGCGATTTCCGTATCGATAGCTTTCTCGGCCGCCGCCAGGTCGAGCGAAACCGACCCGCCCGCGTATGGCCCGGGCCGCATGCGCCCGAGCACCAGATGCGCGTCGGTCACCGTCGGGCGCGTGCCGCCATGACCATAGGCCGCAGGACCGGGACGCGCACCGGCGCCTTCGGGCCCGGCATACATCAGGCCCGCCGCATCGATACCGGCAATCGTGCCGCCGCCGGCGCCGACGGTATGAATATCAACCGACGGGGTGACCAGATCGTAATCGTTCACTGAAAGCGCGTCCGTAATCGCGACACGGCCTTCATGCATCAGCATCACGTCGCAGCTGGTACCGCCGATTTCCATGCTGACAAGATTGTCTTCACCGATCCCGGCGGCAAGGTGCTGCATCGCGCCGACACCGGCAGACGGGCCTGACAAAAGCAGGTTCACCGGCTGGCGGATAAGCTGGTCTAGAGACGCGGCGCCGCCATTCGACTGCAACATCAAAAGCTTGGTTTTCAGCCCCATGTCGATCAGCTTCTGCTGCAGTGCCGTCAGGTAGGACGCAACACGCGGCATGACATAAGCGTTCACCGCGGTGGTCGACGTGCGTTCGTATTCGCCCATCACCGGCACGATGTCGGACGATACCGAAATCCATTCGCAGATATTTTCTTCGCGCAGGATCTCGGCAACCGCGTCTTCATGGGCGGAATTGACGAAACTGTTAAGCAGGCTGACGGCGATGGATTCCACACCGTTATCGGCGAAAACCTTGCAGGCCGCGCGGACGTCATCAGGGTTGAGGGCCTCGACCTCCGAGCCGTCAGCGGCAATCCGTCCCGCAACCGGCTGGCGCAGGTAGCGTGGCACCAGCACCGGCGGATAGGGCGTGCGGTGATCCCACGGGTCCTTGCGCAGGCCACGGCGCGCTTCGAGGCTGTCGCGGAAACCCTTCGTGGTCAGCAGGCCGACCCTGGCACCCTTGCCTTCCAGCAGCGTGTTGGTCGCAACGGTGGAACCGTGGAGGAAAAACTGGCAGTCACCAAGAAACTGATCCATCGGCTGATCGATCGCGGCGGCAGCCGTAATCAGCGCGTTAATCACACCTTCACCCGGATCAGACGGCACCGACGGCACCTTGAAGACTTCTGTGCGGCCGTCGCTATCGGCGATCACAAGATCGGTAAACGTACCGCCGACATCAACGCCGACGCGCCAGGGTGGTGACTGAATTGTTAGGGTCATGTGCGTGACGGTCCCGTCCGTTTTTCCAATTACGTAGTATACTCCCTTTATTTCGGGAGAGGGTCAATGGGTCAAATGTGACCGGGTTGCACTATACGTATTTTTCACCCGGTATATCCCCGCCTGTCATCCCGCCCACTGATCAGGTCCGGCGCGGGTCTGTGGCGGGAGTCCATTTTAAACAACGCGACTTTGTCCACCGTGGACCCTCGGGACAAGCCCGAGAGGGTAACGATGGGGCGCGTCTTCCGGGCCCGGCGCAGGGCCGCGCGGAAAGTTTCGCAAGGGCTTCTGCCCGGAAAACGCCCTGCAGCGAAAAACGCGTAAAACAACCCCATGCACCCGAAGGGACGGGACGGGCCTGACCGCTAATCCCCCGATCGCGCGGCCCCTGGCTGTACCGGGCGGGGCCAAGCCTGTAGGACAAACACCTCCCTCGCCTGTGAAGCGATCTTGTGCTTTTTCAATGATCCGTCAGGGTATCACGCAAAAGAACAAAACAAAAACACCGGGCGCTGTTTTTCCCTTCTTCCCTCGCGTCGCGGCTGACGGCGGGCTTTTCTCAGAAACGCATTCCATTCCTGTCGCCACGGCCCCCGGATCGCGTCCGGGGCAGGCCTGCGCATCAGGACAGCGGCAGCCTGCACCGATTGTCATCCTCGGCCTTGAGCCGAGGATCCATGTCGTCCGCCAGGTGGGTCCTCGGGTCAGGCCCGAGGACGGCAGAAGTGATGAATAAATAAAACCGTCATTCCCGCGCAGGCGGGAATCTTCCGGCCGCATCTCCGAACCAAAGAGATCCTCGCTTTCTCGGGGATGACAATGGGCGTTGGACGCGCGCGGATGACAGACGACAGCCCCCGAACCGGCACGTTAACCGTCGGGATATTTTACAACCCTGCGAACCCGCCGCGAACCATGCCTCCGCAACCCTTGGAATCCCTCGCATCCTGAATTTGGCTCGAATCGTGCATGACTTTCAGAACAAGGGTTCCCGCTGTAAAAATGCCGGGGCCGGGGTTTGGCAAAAAACAACACAGGCAGGCACATGACCACATCATTTACGCGTTTCGCGGTGATTGCCGTCGCGGCGGCAGGGATCTTCGCGGCGCAGGGCGCAGCAGCGGGCTTGCTGCGCACCACGAACGGATTGGGCAGCGACTGGGGAAACAGTCTCAACTGGTCCGGGTTTAATCAACCTGACACGCAAATGGAGGACGCAGATCTCCGCGACAGCATGACCCTGACAACCAATGCAAGTATCGGTGGGATCCGATCCAGATTCTCCAGCAGTCTTTTTATCCGGAATTCAAGCGTCCTGACTCTGAATGGTATCACTCCCGGCGGGACGACACCTTTCACATCCAGCGTGCTGGAAGGCCGAACGTTCGTTCGGGACAACGCGTTTCTGATCAACACCGGATTCAGCGACCTTACGATCCTCGATCTGGTTGCAACGGGTAACGGGAGGGTCCGCAACCTCGCAGGCGCGGGCGGGCGGATGACGCTTGGCAATCCGTTCAGGCGGCACCGCGTTGAGGGAAACGCCCAGCTGGAAAATACCGGCATACTGACGATTGCCGCCGCTGCGGTGGATTTCAGCGGTACGACAAACCTGGTGAACGAGGGCACCGGCATTCTCGATCAGGGTATGGGGGAAATCCTCATGTATGAATCAGCAGAAGCGCTCAACAGGTCGCAACACCTGAAAACCGGCGGCAACCTGTTGATTTTGCAGAATGCGAAATACGAAAATCGCAACATATTTACCCAATCGGCAGGGACGACCGAAATCGGTCGCGCCGGCAGCGGTGGATTATTCAACGGGGGCCTGTTCGAGAATAACGGATCTCTGACCCATGATGGCGGCACCACGACAATCGACGTCGGCGGCGTACTCCTCAACAATTCGCAGATCAACCAGAACGACGGCGCGATCTCCGTTCTCAGCGGTGGGCAGCTTTCAAATGACAACCTGATTGTGATCAACGGCGGCACGGTTGACGTGAGTGCCGGCGGCGCGATCAACGGCATCGGGATCGCCACGCAGAACGGCGGCACGCTGCGCGTCAACGGCGAGATGATCCAGACCGGGTTCAATGGCTTCGTGCCCAATGGGCTGACGATCAATGGCGGCACCCTTGAAGGGACGGGCGCCGTGCGCGCCAACGTCGCCAATATCGGCGGCACGGTCGGTCCTGGCAATTCGCCCGGCACGCTGACGGTCGACGGCAATTACGCCCAGGGGCCAGGCGGCACGCTGGCGATGGAAATCGCCTCGCTGCTGGCCTTCGACGTGCTCGACATTTCCGGCAGCGCGACACTCGACGGTATTCTCGACCTCACGGTCGGTGCCGGCTACGCCGCCTCGGCGATGGACGGCGATACGTTTACGATCGTCGAATGGGACAGCTTTTCCGGTGCGTTCGCCACCGTCAGCGGGCTCAACTTCGCGGCCGACAAATTCTTCACGCTCGATTACACCGCGACCGGTCTGACCCTGACGGTTAACGCGGGCCAGGTGGCCGAAGTGGCGGAACCCGGCATGATCGCGCTATTCGGGCTGGGCGTGGCGGGGATCGGGTTTATGCGGCGGAAACGCCGGGGTTAAGACCTCTCACTGTTGTCATCCTCGCCCTGTGTCAGGATCCAGAGAACGGCGCGACCCAAAGACTGGGCCCCGGAATAAATCCAGGGTGACAAGGTTATGGTTGGACAAATAGTCGGCATTCCCGCCCAACTCCTCAATCGTCGAACGGCAGACCGACGTAATTCTCCGCCATCGCGCGCGCACCGGCTTCCGTGCTGGTCACGAAATCGAGCTCCGCCAGCTGGGTGCGACGATCAAACGGGCTGGCTTCGGGGAAGCGGTGCATCAGGCTGGTCAACCACCACGAGAACCGCTGCGCCTTCCAGACCCGGCGCAGGCAGGTTTCGGAATAGCGTTCCAGCCGCCCGCCATCGCCTTTCTTGTAATGATCGATCAGCGCGCGCCACAGGTAGCGCACATCCCCGACGGCGAGGTTGAGGCCCTTCGCGCCGGTCGGCGGCACGATGTGCGCAGCATCGCCGACCAGGAACATGTTGCCGAACCGCATCGGTTCGGCAACGAAGCTGCGCATTGGCGTAATGCCTTTTTCCAGGAGCGGTGCGGGGGTCAGGTTTTTTGCGCCCTCGTCATCCAGCCGATAGGCCAGTTCGTCCCAGATACGGTTATCCGACCATTCATTAATATCTTCATCCGGGGCGCATTGAAGATAGAACCGGCTCAATGTCATGGACCGCATGCTGTACAACGCGAACCCGTGATCGGTATTGGAATAGACAAGTTCGTCCGATACCGGCGGCGTTTCGACAAGAATTCCGAGCCACGCAAACGGATAGACGCGTTCAAACAGGTTAATCCGGTCATCGGGAATACTGCTCCGGGAGATACCGTGAAATCCGTCGCACCCGGCGATAAAATCGCACTGGATTTCATGCGCCTCGCCGTCCTTGCTGTAGCGGATAGACGGATGATCTGTATCGAAATCGTTTACCGTGACGTCTTCAGCCTCATAGACAATCTGCGCGCCGGCGGCATGGAGCGCATTGTTCAGGTCCTTCGTCACCTCTGTCTGGCCATAGACCATGACGGTCTTACCGCCGGTCAGTTTCACAAAATCGATGGCATGACGTTCACCGTTAAAACACAGTTCGACCCCGCTATGGAGCAGGCCTTCTTCATGCATCCGCTCGCCCACCTTGGCCTCATCCAGCAGGTCCATGGTGCCCTGTTCGAGCACACCGGCGCGAATGCGGCCTTCAACATAGTCGCGGCTCTGGCGTTCAACGATGATCGAATCAATGCCCTGCAGCGCCAGCAGGCGCGACAACAGCAGCCCGGACGGTCCGGCGCCGACGATACCAATCTGTGTTTTGTGAATCATGATGTGTGTCCCGTTTCGTGGTCATGACAGTGTGGGATGATTTGCAGGCCGGAGCAATTGTCAGGAACGCAGTTGCGGCAAGATGCCCTGCTGGCTCTGTCGCTTGTTGTCCAGCCAAAACCTGGGATTTCAATACAAACAACCCCGACGGTGTCACCCCGGACCTGTTCCGGGGCCCCGTCTTTGGCGGCGAAAGATTTCTGGGTCCCGGCACGAGGCCGGGATGACAATTGTGGGATTTTCGACACCGGACTTGCAACACCAGAGTCACGAATGACATCTGAGCTGAGCAGAACCCTATTCCGCCGCGACGCCTTCCGCCTTCTGCTCATCCCCATAGAGACGGCGCAGGGTGCGCCGCATGGCGAGCAGGCCTTCATCGGCGGGAATGGTCCCACGAGGGTTGGCATCGCGATTGGGCGCCGCCGGGTCCATATCGATCGCACGCTGCTGGGCCTCATAAATATCGAGGTCTTCCTTCAGCACGCCATGCATCTGTTCAACGAACAGGTCGCGCATGTGATCGGGCACCTTGTCCTTGTGCCCGGCGACGGTCCAGAACTGGTGGGTGGTGGTGTCAGTTTCCGGTGTCATCGCGTGATAAACGACAAAACCCCACTTGCCCTGATCATTGTTGCGGGTATCCGTATCGGCGCCAATGCCCGCATCGACCGAGCCGTTATTGATGTTAATATAGGCTGGCGGCAGGAACTGGCTCATCTGCCAGCGGTCGATATTGTTCGTGTAGCCTGCATATTCACGGAACGCCAAAGCCGGTTCGATATCTTCCATCCAGCGTGTTACGCGAACGTTATCGCCTTCCTGGTCGACCGACAGGTTTGCGGCTTCCGCCACCGCGCGGTTGCCGGTGGTCGAGCCGTGCACATAGGTCAGGTGCGACAAGTCGAGCAGGTTATCGAGCACGAGGCGGTATCCCGCCTTTACATAAGTCTGGCCCTGGGCACGGATCCAGTCTTCATCCAGGTTGTGTTTCGGGTAGTCGGGAATGGTCGCTTCATCCGCGAGGGCCGGGTCACCCGGCCAGTAAAACACCCAGCCATGGCGCTCGACGACCGGAAAGGTGCGTACCGTCGCCCAGTCCGGCGGTTCGGCCGAGCCCGGCAGATGCGTGCAGGCGCCGGCGCAGTCATAAACCATGCCGTGATAGCCGCATTCGATCTCGTCACCGATCAACCGGCCTTCCGAAAGCGGCAGGTTCCGGTGCGGACACCGGTTTTCAAGCGCGACCGGCGTGCCGTCTTCCTTGCGGTACAGCACGACATATTCGTTCAGAAGAATTCGTCCGAGAAGGTCGCGCCCGACATCTTTCGACCAGGCGGCTACATACCAGGCATTTTTAAGGAACATCGTTCTTCTCCCCGTCTGACGGCTTCCGATCTCGTCTGGCCGCGCTCAAGCAGCCGCGATTTTAATCAGTATACCCCGTTAATACCCGTTCACAACCGGATTCACACATTCTCAGTATACTGCGGACTGCCCAGCCGATATGGTTTCCCCCATGACAGCCATAACAGAATCCGAAACGAACACCGGCGGCTCCCTCACCAGCTTATGGGAACGTCCCGGCTATCTGATCAGACGCCTGCACCAAATTCACGTCGCGATCTTTCTGGATGAATGCGCCGAGTACGGCATTACGCCGGTCCAGTATGCGGTGATGACGGCGCTGCTCAATGCACCAGGCGCGGATCAGGTCACCCTCGCCCGCGATGCGGGGATTGACCGCACGAATGTCGCCGACGTCCTCGCCCGCCTCGCACAACGGGGACTGGTCAAACGTGAAGCCGGCACCCAGGATCGCCGGATGCGGATCGCCCGACTGACCGAAGAAGGCGACCGGATCGCCCGCGACATGGAGCACGCCTCGCTAAGCGCACAGGCAAAACTGATGGCCCCTCTTTCGTCCGACAAACGCGAATTGCTGATGTCGTTAATGGGTGAAATGGTCGATGCGAATAACGAGTTCAGCCGCGCGCCCGCCCGGAAAAGGCCCACCGGCTAGCACCACCGCACAAAAAAAGGGGCGGCCGAAGCCACCCCTTTGTCGCGTATGCAAGCCCCGGATTATTTCTTGGTCCGGGCAGCCGCTGCCTTGAGCAGCGCGTACATGTCTTTGGTCTTCTCGTTTTTGCCGAGGAACTCGTCACCGAGCGGCTTCACCTTGTCCATAAAGGTCTTCTGATCGGTTGCCGACAGGCGAATGACTTCAGCGCCATTATCCTTCCACAGCTTTTCAGCCCGCTTGCCGTATTCGGCAGCGGTATTGGTGTTCCAGTCGCTCATGCCGCTGAGCGAAGAAAGAACCGTCTTGCGCTGGGCGGCAGACAGTTTCTTCAGCCAGGCACCGCTGACCATGACGGTGCTCGGGATCATGCCACTTTCAACGACGGTGATCGATTTCGTTACGGTAAAGAATTTCGATCCGCCCATCACGATGATCGAGCTGCGCACGCCATCGATCGTGCCACGCTGCAGGCCCGGGAGGACCTCGCTATAAGGCATGGGAACACCGGTGCCGCCAAACGAACGGACAAGGGCGCTTTCCATCTTGGTTGCAAGCACCCGGACCTTCTTGCCCTTGAAATCCGCGAGGGTGCGGATCGGCGATTTACTGGCGAACGACGTCGGCCCATAGACGTAAAGCGATGCCATGACCATGCCGCGATTGGCGGCAAGCTGCGAATACTTGCCGAAGAATTCGGGGTCGTTCAGGGCGCGATGCGCATGGAACACATCGTCGAACATGCCGGGTGCGTCAGGTACCTGGAAGTTCGGGTTGATGCCGACCAGGAAGCCCGGCGGCGTGATCAGCGCTTCGAGCGTGCCGAACTGCAACCCTTCGATCATGCGCGGGATGGAGCCGATCTGCGCGGCGGGGAAAACGCGGGGGGAAATGTTCAACGCCGCATCGGCCTTGAAACGTTTCTGGATCTCCAGACCGATCGCATGCTGCGGATCGTTGATCGTCGCGAAACCGATCTTCATGTCCATCTGCGCGGTCGCGGCACCTGCATAGCCCGCGACGGCGAGCGCCGCGAACGTGCCAATCAATTTACGTGTCATCATTAGCTTGTCTCCCAAAAATTAAAATCCTGTTCAGACTCTCACCGTCGGCCATTAGCCAAGCCGCAAACAGTCAGAATTCTTATCATCAGTATGCTGACGGGCTTCAATGCAAGTCAATAGCGTGACAGCGGCGTATGGCGTTAAATGACCGGCAATCGGAGCAGAAAAGCATCTTACAAACAGAGGCCATAAAAATGAGCAACAAATCCGTCGGCACCTCTCCCGCAACTGTCGCCCCACCGATGAAACCCCATTACTCAAACAGCATCCGGACCAATAGCGGCCCGCTGCTTTTCGTCGCCGGACAGGTCGCCCTGGACGCGGATGGTAAGCTGGTGGGCGAAGGCGATATCCGGGCCCAGACGACACAGGTCCTGGAAAACATCCGGGCCATTGTCGAGGCGAATGGCGCGACCATGGCGGATCTCGCACAGGTGACGGTTTACGTGCGCGACATCGACGCCTTCAGTTCTGTGTCCGATATCCGCGAGCATTATTTTCCGGCAGACGGCCCGGCTTCGGCAATCGTCGAGGTATCGGCGCTGGCCTGGCCGGAATTCCTGATCGAGATATCGGCCATCGCCGCACTGCCCGCGTAAGGGGTCCCGTCGGCAGCAATAAGGCCGCGGGCTACCAGGTCGTCGACCGTGCGCTGGAACTGCTCGCCCGCGGCCGGGCGTTCCCACGCCTCCAGCCAGTTCTGTTCGATAAAAGCGTGAATGGCCGGCTGACCGAGCGCTGCCTCCCACAGGATACCGAGCAACGAGGCCATTAATTCCTCATGCTCCTTCACCGCGTCGGTCACGCAGCGTGCTGCATCCGCCTCTGCGACGCGGCCGGTTTCGGGGCCCGCACCGAGGCCGAAATCTGCCATGGCACGCCGGTCCGGCGGAGCAATCTGCCAATGTGCGACTTCATGGATCAGGACTGAAGCCTCGCTCCGCGTGCGGATTGCAGCACCGTCCCAGCTGAAGCCCGAATCCGGTCCCTCGTGGATCGCTGGAATTCCGAATGACGCCACAAGGTCGAGGGCGGCGCGGCGATGCAAAGCCGTGTCATACGGCGCGTCAATCTCGGCGATCGTGGCTGCGATCAGGCCGAACGCCGCCAGCGCCGGCGTATCTGGGGGCAGGTAGGACCCAAAACGGTCAAGCGCCCGTGGCAGGGCCTCGCGGTCTATCGGTGTCAGTCTCATGGGGTCGCAATATAGACGGCTGCGACGGCAATTGCTTGCATTCGACACGCCGGACGTTAACGACCCCGCCAGCCTGATGCGGGCATCCCGAAACCGGCAACAATGGACGCCAGGCTCGCTAAAAATCAGGACAATGCGGGCATTCTGACCTATATGAACACTGTGCTCATCGCCGAAAAGATATCGCAAGAGACTTCATGACCGACTCCCCGACCCTTTCGACGACTGAAACGTCCCCGGCGCTTAGCGTGACCGGGCTGCGTAAATCCTATGAGCTGGGAAAAGACAGCATCCCGGTGCTGCAGGGCCTGTCACTTGACGTCCAGGCAGGGGAACTGGTCGCCATCATGGGGCCCAGCGGGTCGGGCAAGACGACGCTGCTGAACTGTATTGCAGCCATCGACCGGCCGGATGACGGCGGGGTTGAACTTGCCGGGACGGCCATCGATTACGGATCGGAGCGGGCACGCACCCTGCTGCGGCGACGCGACATCGGTATCGTGTTCCAGTTCTTCAATCTTATTCCGACGCTCAGCGTCCGCGAAAACATTGCCCTGCCGCAACAGATTGCCGGTGGCGCCCGTGATGAACGCGAAGCCCGGGTAACCGACCTGCTGGAACGGGTCGGCCTGAACGCCCGCAGCGCCCATCTACCCCACCAGCTTTCAGGCGGCGAAATGCAGCTTGTCTCCATCGCCCGGGCGCTGGTTCATCGTCCGGCCCTGCTGCTGGCGGATGAGCCGACCGGCAATGTAAATCCCGCCATCGGCCGCTCGATCCTGCAGACCCTGCGAGATACCGTACGCGAGGAAGGGACCAGCGTGCTGCTCGTAACCCACAGCCCGGAACACGCCGCCTGGGCCGACCGTATATGCTTCCTGAAAGAAGGCGTTATTGCGGGCAGCGTCACCCAGTCCGGCGGGCCTGAAAATCTCGCGCCGATTTATGCCGAACTGCAACGGCTCGGCATCTGACCGATGAGCGCCGCGGCGATCAAAATCCCCCTGAACATCAGACTGGCGTTCCAGCTTGCAGCCCGTAGCCTGAAACACCGCAAGATGATCGCGCTGGCCACCCTGCTGGGCGTTGCGATCGGCGTCGGCGTTGTCAACGCGGTCCTGATCGTCGATGCCAATACCGCGCGCGGCTACGAGGCGGAAGCGACGACGGAGCAGGAAATCGCCGGGTCGGCGCAGGCCGCCAAGACAGCAGGCCAGCAGAAGGTCGGGGCGAAAAACTTCTCCATCCGGATCGAACGGGTTCGCGATGGCGAAGTCCAGAAATCAATCGTGCCCACCCAGCGGGGCAGTGCCGGGCGCATCAAAGCGACCGATACGGCCCGGGCGCGTCCGGGCGAGGAAGACTATCAGGCCATGCGCCTCGCCGTGCGCATGGCATCGTTGCTCGCCTTTTTCATCGGCGCGGTGATCGTATTTTATACAATGCGGTACTCCGTCTCGACGCGGGCGCGCGAATTCAGCCTGATGCTGTGCCTGGGCGAAAGCCGGCGCAATGTAGGTGCCTCGCTGATGGCGGAAGCATCACTCCTCGGCGCGCTCGGCACCATCGTCGGGCTGATCGTCGCCTTCCCGGCCGCCGCCGCCCTGCTTGCCGCAGGTGTCTCGACAAACGGGCGGCGCCCCCTGCCCGGCTTCGAGATTCCCTGGTTCGAGCTCTCGGGAATGGGCCTGATCAGCCTCGTCATCGTCTATCTGGGCGTTGCCAGCCCGCTCCGCGAAATACACCGTCTCAGCATTCCCGATGTTCTGCAGCCACGCTTCCTGTCGAACGGCGAACGCGACGTACAAATGGCGCAGCGCGGCTTCAGCTGGCTGATCCCGCCAATGCTCGCCGCCGGCTGGATCGGTATGCGCCCGTTCATGGAAAGCTGGCTGTCGGTTGTCTATTTCTTCCTGTTCGAAGCAGCCTTTGTCGGATTGCTGGCTGTGGCGACATTGTGGTGGCTGTCGCCTTTCCTGCGCGGCACGATCCGCGTGTTCGAAACCCTGTTCCGGGCCGTCCTGCCGCTGGAAACCTTCCTGACCGGTCGGCGTATGCGGCTGAACAGCAAGCGGCTGGTTTTTTCGGTCACCGGTGTAACCCTGGTGTTCAGCCTGCTGACCGGCCTGCACGATGTTACCCGCGCGCTCAAAGACGAAGTATCGACCTGGGCCTGGCGCGCCATGGGGGCCAGCTCGTATCTGGAACAACCGGCGGGGCGAGAAGTAAATGAAGACGAGCTTCAGGCCCGGCTCGCGACGAACGGCATCGCGCTGACGCGCATGTCCGCCAAGACCGGCGGCGTGTTTCCTATCCGCCTGATCCGCGGCGACGATGTGAATCCTCTGCTGCGCGCGCAGGGACAACCGACACTGGACCCGGGCAGGGTCATCCTGTCGCGAACCCTGTCCATGCGCTACGACACCCGCGCTGGCGATATCGTCGTCTTTACCGACGGAAAGAAAGATCACCGGTTTGAGGTCATCGGCATTTCCGACAGCGTCGGCTTTTATCTGGAAAGCGCGCAATACGTGGACCTTAAATCCTACGCCCTGTTCAGCGACGGCAACCCGATTTTCGCCGACAACCTGGAAAAATCGCTGGGGCGCTATGCCTCTGCCCGCCCGTTCGGCGGCGTTCGGCCCTACCTGTCCAGAGCTCAGGAGGCCGCACTTTACCCGTGGTACGTCACGGTCAAACGCGGCAGGTACCAGGCCTATTGGCAAAGCCGCGAGATAGACCGGGATTTCCTGATCTTCGATTTCATTCTGCTCGGCACCGTGATTCTGGCAGGAATCGGGGTCGCCAACACCATGCTGATACAGGTCCGGGCCCGGGATCGCGAATTCGCCGTCCTTAAATCCATCGGTATCAGCCGCGGACAGGTCGCCCGGATGCTGCTGATCGAAGGCACTATCATCGGCTGTGTCAGCGCAGCCCTGGCAGTCGTGATCGGCAACGGGCTGGGCGCAATCAGCGTCCGGTTTCTCGATCATTTCACCCTGTTCGACTACGCGCTTCGCATATCACTGCCGGCAACGCTGTATATATCGGCGCTCTGCGTGCTGACATGCGTGATCGCCTCGATCTACCCGGCCTTTATTGCCAACCGGGCATCTTCGGCGGAATCCCTGCACTACGAATAGCGGCGAACATTACAAAAGTTTAATCGAGCGAAGCTTGCAGAACCGTCCCCTTCGCCCATACATATCTTAGAGCAACCGAATCCGATTTACCGGGAAATCAACCGAGCCATGCGCGTTCTGGTCATTGAAGACGACGCCGATGTCGCCGCCTATATCGTGAAGGCGCTGACGGAAGCCGGATACAATCCTTCCCATGCCGATAACGGCAAGGATGGGCTGGTGATGGCAACCGCCGAAGATTTCGACGTGCTGGTCGTCGATCGCATGCTCCCCGGACCGGACGGATTGACGATCATCCGGACATTGCGGGCATCAGAAGACCAGACACCGGCCCTGATCCTGAGCGCACTGGGCGATGTCGATGACAGGGTAAAAGGCCTGAAAGCCGGCGGAGACGACTACCTGACAAAACCCTTCGCCGCTTCTGAACTGCTGGCCCGGCTTGAAGCGCTGACGCGGCGGGCATCCACCAGGGGCACACCCGCGGAAACCAGACTGGCGGTCGGCGACCTGGAAATGGACCTGCTGTCACGTTCCGTCAGACGGGCAGGCACAGCCATCGATCTGCAACCCCGCGAATTCAGGTTGCTCGAATGCCTGATGCGCAATGCGGGCAACGTCGTTACACGCACCATGCTGCTGGAAGGCGTCTGGGATTATCATTTCGACCCGCAGACCAACGTGATCGACGTCCATGTCAGCCGCCTGCGTCAGAAAATAGACAAGGATTTCGACACGCCGCTTATCCAGACGGTTCGGGGCGCCGGGTACGTGCTGCGCGACTCCGGGCGCAATTCGGGCCCATGAAAACCGCCCGACTTCTGAGAAGCGCGACATTCAGGCTGGCGCTTCTCTATATGCTGATATTCGGCGGCTCTGTCGCGGTGCTGCTCGGGTTCATTTACTGGGCGACCGTCGGCGTGCTCTCAGAACAGGTCGACGAGACAATCCAGGCTGATATCAAGGGCCTGGCCGAACAGTATGAGCGCCGCGGCACGCGCGGGATCGCCGCCATCATCGGCGAACGTATCCGCAAGGACCCTGGCGGCCGCACCGTCTACCTGCTGACCGACCCGCTTCAGCGGCCACTGGTCGGCAATCTCGATAGCTGGCCGCCGGCCAAGCCGGACGCCGATGGCTGGATTGCGTTTGAACTGGTCGACAGGGGCGACCCGGATGAACGGCCGTATCTTGCGCGCGCCAAGCGTTTCGTGCTGCAGGGCGGGCTGAACCTGCTGGTAGGTCGTGAAGTCCGCGAACTGGAACGCACCCGGCACATGATCGTGAATGCCATGATCTGGGGCATTGCCATCACGCTGGCGCTTGCTCTAGCCGGCGGCATCGCGATGAGCCGCAGCACTGCACGGCGCATCGATTCCATCAACCAGACGAGCCGCGATATCATGAGCGGTGACCTGGATCGCCGCATCCCGGCGGGTGGCACGGGTGACGAATTCGATCAGCTTGCCGAAAACCTGAACGCCATGCTCGACCGGATTCAAGGCTTGATGGAAGGGCTGCGTCATGTATCCGACAACATCGCCCACGATCTGCGCACGCCCCTCACCCGCCTGCGTGGCCGGCTGGAGGATCTCGACGATGCCGACCTGAGTGCCGCCGAGCGCACCGGACGCATCGATGCCGCCGTCGCCGAGGCCGACACCCTTTTATCGGTGTTCAATGCGCTGCTGCGCATCACCCAGATCGAAGCAGGCGGGCGCCGGGAAAATTTCGCCGCCGTCGATCTTGCGGCCGTCCTCCATGACGTTGCCGAATTATACGAGCCTTTGGCAGAGACCAAGGGGCTGACCTTTTCATCCCATATCGGCGACGTGCAAAATATAACTGCAGACAGGGACCTGATCTTTCAGGCCGTCGCGAACCTCACCGATAACGCTATCAAATACACGCCCGCAGGCGGGTCGGTGACCCTTCACGCGGCTGGAAATACGATCACCGTTTCAGATAGCGGCCCCGGTGTGCCGGAAGACGCGCGCGAGGATGTTTTCCGCCGCTTTCACCGACTGGAAGAAAGCCGCAACGCGCCGGGCAGCGGGCTCGGCCTCAGCCTGGTCAGGGCCGTCGCCCAGCTCCATGACGGCGACGTCCGGCTCGAAGAAAACCGGCCCGGCCTCAAAGCGGTTCTCACGGTCGGCTGATCCACCCGACGGTGCGCCACGTATCCGAACCGGAGCAAGACAGTGATACAGAACACCCGAATTCAGAACCTCAATGAACACACCCGTCGGCCGGCGGGCGCTTATGTCCTGTACTGGATGCAGGAAGCGCAGCGTGCCCGCGGGAATGCAGCGCTCGAAATGGCGATCCGCGGGGCCAATAGATACGGTCTGCCCGTCGTCGTGTGTTTCGGCCTGATGGACGGCTATCCCGAAGCCAATGCCCGCCACTATGCGTTCATGCTCGACGGCCTTTCCGATTGCGCAAAGGAACTGGAAACACGCGGCATCGCCTTTGTCATCCGCCACGGGATGCCAGTCGATGTGGCACTTTCACTATCGCAAAACGCTGCCGCCGTGATCTGCGATCGCAGTTATATGCCGGCGCAACGCGAATGGCGCAGGATGCTGGCGGAGGCCGCCACCTGCCCTGTCGTGCAGGTCGAGACCGAGGTTGTCGTGCCGGTCGATGTTGCATCGGACAAATCGGAATACGCTGCCCGCACCATCCGCCCCCGGATCCACCGCGTGTGGGACGAATATCTCGTACCGCTCGACGAGACCGAACCGGAAATACGGGCGGATGCGTTGACGCTGGAAAGCGATTTCGATCTAACCGACCCGTCGGGCGTGCTGGCGGCCCTTGATCTGGACCGGACCGTCAAACCGGTCAAACGGTTCCGCGGCGGGCGGGTGGCTGCACTGGAGATGCTCAACCGTTTTCTGGACGACGTGCTGGACGGGTACGCCAAGGGACGGAACGAACCGTCGGCGGCGCAGACGTCTTTCCTCAGCCCCTACCTGCATTTCGGTCATATCTCTCCGGTCGAAATGGCGCTGGCTGCACGTGATTCCGGCATCGGGGCAACCGAAGACCGTGGTTCGTTCATCGAGGAACTGGTAGTTCGCCGTGAACTTGCCATGAACTATGCCAACTTCGCCCCGGGATTCGAGACCTATGACGCCCTGCCCGACTGGGCAAAAAAAACGCTGTCCGAACATGCGGGCGATGAGCGGGAATATGTCTATACTTCCGATGTGCTCGAAGCCTGCAAGACGCATGATACGCACTGGAACGATGCCATGCGCGAAATGGTGCATACCGGGTTCATGCACAATTACATGCGGATGTACTGGGCGAAAAAAATCCTCGAATGGAGCGCCACGCCGGAAGACGCGTTCAACACAACGCTGGCGCTGAACAACAAGTATTTCCTCGACGGGCGCGATCCGAACTCATACGCCAATGTCGCCTGGTGCTTCGGGCTGCACGACCGCGCCTGGACCGAACGGCCCGTGTTCGGGAAAATCCGCTACATGAACGCCAACGGGCTTAACCGGAAATTCGACATGGCAGCCTACCGTGCTTTCGTCGACCGCGCGGTGGATGCGGAAGCGTGAACGCAATGTCACGGCCCCTAATGTCATTCTTCCCAGGGCGGGGCCGGAGTCATTTTCTCGGCGAGAAAATCGACGAAAGCGCGGGTCGAGGGAGGCACAAGGCGTCGGCTGGGATAGACAGCGTGAATGATGTTTTCCTGCGGGTCCTGCCAGTCGGGCAGGATCGCCGTCAGGCGCCCGGCCTTTATGTCGGGCCCGACCAGAAAGGTCGCGAGCCGCGCGATGCCGAATCCGCGGAGCGCCAGATCACGGACCGCTTCGCCCGAATTGGCCGCAAAGTTGGACGACACTTTCACCGCACGCGACCCGGATGGCCCGTCAAATCGCCAGGTATCGGAATAGACAGTCGAATAAATCAGCGCGTTATGAGCCGCGAGATCTTCCGGTTCCGCGGGCATGCCGTGCTCACGCAGGTAGGCCGGCGACGCACAGATCACACGCCGGTCGGGCACCAGCCGTCGGGCGATCAGCGCGGAATCGGCCGGTGCCGACACCCGCACGGCGACATCTATGCCTTCATCCACGATATTTATCATCCGGTCGGAAAACAGAACGTCGACACGCACGTCGGGAAACCGCGAGACGAATTCGGGAATCAGCGGCACAATCTGGCGTTGACCGAAAGAAATAGACGCCGTGATCCGCAGTCGGCCACGCGGCCGGTCGGACGCATCGCCAACAGCGCGTTCCGCCGCATCGATATCGGACAGGATGGACTGGCTGCGCTCATAGAATTCACGCCCCACATCCGTCAGACTGATCCGCCGCGTCGACCGATTGAGCAGGCGGGCACCGAGCCGCGCTTCAAGCCGGCTGATCTGTTTGGACACCGCCGACGGCGTAATCCCCAGAATCCGGGCTGCGGCGGAAAAATTCCCGGCATCTACCGCCGCAACAAAGACGGTCATCTCGACACTGGACGCAGCACTCGCCACAAACTATTCCTTCAATTCACAGATAATATGCCGATAGAGCCTATTATCATCTTTCACGGCATCAATTACAAATGCCGGACGTTGGATCTTACGCGGCCACAGACAGGAGCAAGACGATGAAGATCGGGTTTTTCACAATGCCGGTTCACCGGTTGGACAAGAACTATACCGAGTGCCTGAAAGAGGACCGCGAGGCCATCATACTGGCCGATAAACTGGGCTATTCCGAAGCCTATGTCGGCGAACACGTGACCGACGCCGCCGAAAGCATCACCAATTCGATGCTGTTCCAGGCAAGCCTGATCGCAGAGACCACGCAGATCAAACTGGGCACCGGCACCACCAATCTGTCCCATACCCACCCGGTTCTTGTCGCCGCGCAGGCAGCGATGATGGATCACCTGCTCGAAGGCCGGTTCATCTTCGGCATCAGCCCGGGCGCGCTTGAATCCGATGCCGAAGCGCTCGGCATCCGGGGCGTCGACCGCAATGCCATGTTTGTCGAAGCCATCGATCACATCATCAATATCTGGACGGGTGAGCCGCCGTACGACCTGACCGGCGATTTCTGGAACATTACGACACGCGAGACCCAGTTCGCGGAAATCGGTCTTGGCCCGATTGCCAAGCCGTTCCAGAAACCCTACCCGCCGATCGTCGGCACCGTGGTCGCGCCGTTCTCCAAAGGTGTGATCGAAATGGGCAAGAAAGGATTCCTGCCGATCTCGGCCAACTTCCTGCTCGCCAAATGGGTCGAAACCCATTGGGGCAACTATGCCAAGGGCTGTGAAGAAGGCGGCCGCCCCGCGAATACCGACGACTGGCGTGTCGCCCGCTCGATCTTCGTCCATGACGATCACCAGACCGCGATCGATTACGGCAAGGCGAATGACCGAAGCCCTTACCGGTTCTATTACAAGCAGCTCTACACCAAGCTGATGAAAGCCGGGCGTCATGAAGTCTTCAAGCCGTCCCGCGATTTCCCGGACGATCAGCTGTCGGTCGACTACATCCTCGACGAACTTGTCATCTGCGGCGACGTCAACAGCGTGGTTGACCAGATCCTGGCGTTCCGCGAAGTGACCGGCGATTTCGGCACCCTGCTCTATGCCGGCAAGGACTGGGAAGACAAGGAACTCGGCAAGCGGTCGATGGAACTGATGGCCGAGAAAGTAATGCCTGCTGTCAATGCGGCGATCGGTCAGGCTGCAGCCTAGGAACAGGATTTCTGAAATGAACAAGGTTTCTGATATACAGTCTGAATGAGTATTACAGACGACAAGCCGCTCTCCCTTGTTCACATGCTGTCCAACCGGATCAGCCGCGCCTTCTTTGACGAGGTTGAGACTAAGTACGGCGTCTCCATTGCCGAATGGCGGGTGATCCTGACACTGGTATCGGAGCCCGGCCTGTCCGGGGCCGATATCACCAATCGCTGGGCAATGGAAAAAATGGCCGTAAACAGAGCGGTACAGCGCCTGGTGGATTCAGGAAACGTGGCCCGTACGCGGGATCCGGATGACCGCCGTAGCTACCAGCTGACACTCACGGCCAAGGGCATGAAGCTTTATGAAAAAATCGCGCCCTCAGCCAATAAACGTTACGCGGAACTGACATCCGCCATTTCAGGCGACGAGCTGGAAGCCCTGGTCGCCACGCTGCGCAAGATGATTTCCCGCGCGGAAGAACTGAACTGATCCCCGGCCCATCCAGCTGCAAACCCGGACACAAATCGGGCTGCCACGCGCCCGGTCGCCATCTGCATAACCGTCATCCGGAGACCACATGACAGCAATTGTCGAGATCATCGCGCCGGTCTTCGCGCTGATCCTCGTCGGGTACGGTGTGGGCAGGACCCCGAAATGGACGCCGGACGCGACAAAATATTTCAACAATTTCGTCTTTTACGTTGCCCTTCCAACGCTGCTTTTCGGCGCGCTCTCCAGCGGCCGTGCCTTTAACGGGGTGGAACCGCTGATCGCCGCGGCCTATTTCGGCGGTAGCCTGATCACGATGGCCCTGATCATCGGCTTTTCGCGCGCGCTGTTTCAACTGCCCGGCGAAGAGCTTGCCCTGCTGGGTATGGGTGCCGGTTTTTCGAACACCGTTCTGCTCGGCCTGCCGCTGATCGTGCTGACCTTCGGCGATGCCGCCGTCGGCCCGATAACCGCGATTATCGCCTTCAATACGCTGCTGCTGTTACCGATCACGATCCTGATCATTGAAATATCCCGCGGCCGGGCGAGCCAACGAGGCCTTGCGGCCATCGTAATCGCACCGGTCCGCGCACTCAGCCGCAACCCGATCCTGCTCGCCATTGTCGCCGGCGCGCTGTGGAGCTTCACCGGCATCGGGCTTGCCGTCCCCGTGGAGCGCTATATCGATATGATGTCGGGTGCGGCCGGACCGTGTGCGCTGTTCGTGCTTGGCGCCAGCCTGGCAGAATACAAAATCGCCGGAAGGCCGGCAGAGACAGCGACGATGGCCGGTTTCAAACTGGTCATCCACCCGATCATCGTGTGGCTGCTCTGTACGCAGGTATTTGTATTGGACGATCTGACCACCGGGGTCGCGACCATGATGGCGGCCATCCCGGTCGGGGCGACGGTATTCACGGTGGCGCAGCAATACCGGGCCTTCGTCGGGCCGGTGACGAGTGCCATCCTGATATCAACGGGAATATCGGCGGGCACGCTTGCCGCCGTGATATCGTTTCTGACCTAGAGCCAGACCTGCAGCCGGATGATTTTACGCCGTACTCGGCAATTCCTGGAAACGGCTCTGATCACGCAGCACGCTTGTCGCGATAATCTTGGTGACAGAACGATCACTGACGCCGACCATTTTAACGTGCGGGATGGACGTCGACAGGTCGCTCAGCGCATCGACCTCCCAAAGAAGGCCTTCGCTGGCACGAAACTGCTGACCGGGTCGAATATCTGCGGGTTTGGGCATCCTGGCTGTCTCACTTGAACTCTACAAAACAAAACGGAGTATCACCGGAGTTTTCAAAGAAAGACTTAACGTGCGACAGTATCAATAGCCGTCAGCCAGTTTTTTTTCGCTGAATCTTCCAGAAAAGACGCAGTAATGGAATTTTTCGCCAGCGTGACAATCTCGTCCTGCGACAAATCCAGCGCATCGCGGACCGCGATGAAATTATCCAGCACGTATCCGCCGAAATAGGCCGGGTCGTCCGAGTTCACGGTCGCGACCAGCCCGGCATCCAGCATCGCCCGCAGCGGATGGCGCGACATGTCGGTGACGCCCTGCAGCCGGTAGTTTGACAGCGGGCATACGGTCAATGGCATTTTTTCAGCGGCGAGACGCGCGACCAGGTCCGGGTCGGTCATCGCCGCATTGCCGTGATCGACCCGGTCGACATGCAGCAGATCGAGCGTGTCGCGGACATATTCCACAGGGCCTTCCTCACCGGCATGAGCAACCAGCCTGAAACCGGCATCGCGCGCCTTTGCGAAGACGCGCTGAAATTTCTGCGGCGGGTGGCCGAGCTCGGACGAATCCAGTCCGACACCAATTATCCGGTCACGATGCGCCATTGCCTTTTCCAGCACCGGAAACGCCTCGTCTTCGTCGAGATGACGCAGGAAACACATGATGATGCGCGACGTAATACCGTTTTCGGTCTCGGCATCGCGCAGCGCGCGCCAGATGCCGTCCAACGCGACCTCGAACGCCACACCGCGCTCTGTATGCCCCTGCGGATCGAAAAATATTTCGGTATGAACGACACCATCGGCGACGGCGCGTTTCATATAGGCCGCGGTGAGATCGTAAAAATCCTGCTCGTGGAGCAGCACGCTCATTCCGGCGTAGTACAAATCGAGAAACGCCTGCAGGTCGGCAAAGTCATACGCGGCCTTCAGGTCATCGACGGTGGCATAAGGCAGATCGACCCCGTTGCGCCGGGCGATTTCGAACATCAGCTCGGGCTCGAAACTGCCTTCGATATGCAGGTGCAGTTCAGCCTTCGGCAGACGACGGATAAAATCATCTGAAACGGTCATGGCATTTATGCGCCCTCCGGTGCGATCAGTATGGGGCCTGTTAGGATGCAATTTCCATATGCTATCCTGAGACAAGATAACAATATCGCAGTACAGGGGCGCCAAAAAATGAACAACGGAAAAAGCTACGATTTCGTGATTGTGGGTGCAGGTTCAGCGGGCTGTACGCTCGCCAACCGGCTGACCGAAGATCCCGACGTCCAGGTACTGGTGATCGAAGCCGGCGGCAGCGACCGTAACCCGATCATCACGGTGCCGCTCGGCTGGGGCAAGATTCTGTTCGAGCGCCTCTATGACTGGGGCTATTTCACCGAAGAAGAAGGTGAGTTCAACAACCGCAAGGTCGAATGCGCGCGTGGCAAGGTGCTGGGCGGGTCTTCCTCCATCAACGCCATGGCCTATGTCCGCTGTCACCGCGAAGACTACGACCGGTGGAGCCGCAATGGCTGCACGGGGTGGTCCTATTCAGATATCCTGCCCTATTTCATCAAGTCGGAAGACTGGGAAAAGGGTGACCAGCCGCTGCGCGGCACCGGTGGCCCGCTGACCACCATCGAAAACAAGTATCCCGACCCGCTGCTCGAAGCCTGGCTGCAGGCCGGCGAACAGGCGGGCTATTCCCGCACCGCTGATTACAACGGCCATCAGAATGAAGGGCTCGGCACCCTGCAATCGACCATCCGCAATGGTCGCCGCTGCAGCGCCGCGGTCGCCTATCTGCGCCCTGCGATGAAACGCTCGAACCTTACCGTGATCACCAATGCCATGGCGCACCGGGTTGTCATGGACGGCACCAAAGCCACCGGCGTCGAATATTCAACCGGCGGCAACAGCACAACCATCGCCCGTGCCGAGCGCGAAGTAATCGTCGCCGGCGGCGTGATCAATTCGCCGCAACTGCTGATGCTGTCGGGTATCGGCAATAGCGAGCACCTTGCCGAACACGGCATATCGACTGCCGTCGACCTGAAAGGCGTCGGCCAGAACCTGCAGGATCATCTCTCCGTCGGTGTCGAATACGAACGCATCGGCGACGGCCCCTTTGTCGGCACATTGCGGTGGGACCGCCTCGCCCTTTCGATGGCCCAGGCGTATTTCTTCGGCACCGGCTTTGCGACGGAAATGCCGGGACCGCTGACCGGTTACATCTCGTCACAGGAAGGCATGGCGCAGCCCGACCTGCAATTGCTGGCGCGGTTCATCCCGCCGGAATCACAGCCATGGATGCCGATCACCGGCAAGAAACCGAAGGACGCCTTCATGGTCCGCCCGGTCGTGCTACATCCGAAGAGCCGGGGCGAGCTGAAACTCGCCTCCGCCAATCCCGGCGATCACGCGAAAATTCACCAGAATTTCCTGTCGGACCCGGCCGACTGGAAAACCCTCAAAGACGGCATCGCCATCGTCAAGGATATCGCCAGCCAGAAAGCACTGGACGGTTTCCGTGGTCCGGAGATCCAGCCAAAAGACGAATCCCTCGACGAATTCATCAAGCGCACCGCATGGACGGTTCATCATCCGCTCGGCACCTGCAAGATGGGACCGGACAGCGACGCAATGGCGGTCGTCGATCCGGAATTCCGGGTGCGCGGGGCAGAAAACCTCCGGGTCGTCGATGCGTCTGTCTTCCCCGACATGCTCGGTGGCAATATCAATGCGCCAACGATCGCCTTTGCCGAGCGGGCGGCGGACCTGTTGCTCGGAAAAACGCCGCTGGCGCCGATAGAGGTAGCGGCCTAGTTCCGGGAAAATTCGACAAGAGGATACTTCATGTCAGACATAATCAACGTCGAGCGGGTCGATCACACGGGTATCCGGGTGACAGACCCGGACCGGGCGATCGCGTTTTACGAAATACTGGGGTTCGAGGTCATCACCCGGGTGACGTTCGACCCGGTCATCATCATCCGCAATGCACAGGATGTGGAGATCAACCTGATCGTCAACGCCGCCGCGGAACATGACGGGACCAATATCCTGATGGATGTGGACACCAAATATGCGGGCATCACCCATCTGGCGCTGCGGGTGGCATCCATCGTCGACACAATGGCGGTGCTGAAGGAACGCGGTGTCGCCATCACACAGGGCCCGGTGATGTTCGGCGGTGACGGCCACGTGTCGCTATTCGTGCGCGACCCGGACCGCAACGTGCTGGAACTGCGCGCCCGCGCGGAAAACCCCGACGAGATCGAGGGTCTGGAAAAATACGAGAACGTGAACTAGGCGATCAGAAAGACGTCACCCCGGCACATTGGCCGGGGTGACATTCTTTTCTTATCCGGCACGCAAACCGGCTATAGCCACCACTGAAGAACATATTCATAGGGCCCTTCGCGATTGACCAGGTCGGTCCGCTGCAGGGCGATGCGATACCCATCGCCGGTTTTCTTCAACAGATGGCGATACTTGCCCGTGAAATTCCGCACCTCGTAGCGGAAATACTCGGCGCAATGAAACCGCGACCGGACAATGAGATCGCCGTTCGCCTCTTCGCTTTCAATGATCACATTTGAGACCACGTGGCAGAGCCGGTTATGCGGCGCCTGGCTATGTGCCCGCGGGTGCGTGTTCCGGGCGATCCGCATCTGCATCAGATAGGTATCCTCCCAGAAAACATTGGGCTCCCCGTCGCCTTCCACCTGGTCCTCTTCCGACGGCATCCAGTAGATTCCGTCATCCCCAAACAGGGCAAGCCAGTCATCCCATTGCTTTTCATCAATGATTTCAGCCTGGCGATAGAGGAACCGCTCGACCGCCAGCTGGGTTTCCACGCTGACATCTGCGACGGCCTGTGCATTTCCCGCGGCAAGAATTTCGGTCGCGCTTGCCATGATCAGGCCTCCTTCTCGGCGGTCATGTAATCCCGCCAGGCATGCATCATGTGTCGCAGCGGCATTTCACTCATAGTATCGGGCGCAGAATATGTCTTGTCACCCTCCTCGATGTCCTGGCCGGCATTGCGATGGAAACTCACCCATTCACGCGCCGATGATTCCAGCCCGTGCTGGCATTTCCACCAGTTGAACAGATCGTCCGCATTGACCAGCGTCGAGGGCGAATTGACCAGGTAGTAATAGGCCAGCGACCGGCGGTAGATTTCCTCCGGTGCATCTTTGAGCCGGAAATGCCAGATTTCAGTGAGCGTCCTGTCCGGGCCGAGCGGGCGGATCGTGCGCAGCTGCTGCAGCGGCGGCTGCACCGAATTGCACGGATACACCAGCATGTGATGAATATTCACAGCCAGAATCTCTTCAGCCTTTTCCTCGCCATAGGCCGCGTACATGCGGCGTACATATTCGTTCGTATCCGGATCATCCGGGCGCAATCCCATGTACCCTTCGAGACTGCTATGACCGTTCGGAAAGCCGATGGTACCGAACTTGGTCCAGCCGTCATGTCCCAACCGGGCAAAATCCGACAGGAAGCTGAGTTCCAGCGGCACTTCCTTGCCATCGGCACGAATCTTTGCCTCTACCTGCTGCGCCGACTTGCCAGTGGATTCATGGGTCACACCCGGGTGTGACGCATCGAGCTGGTTCTCCAGGAAAATTTTCCAGTTGGATTGCTGCACCATGCGAAAACAGCTTCCGACGACCTCGGTTTCCTTGCCGGGTGCCCGGTCGATCAGCTGATCGAACGCACTGGCGGATTCACCGAGATGCGACCGGAGATCGGGGCCGCCCTCCGACAGCTTTGCAAACCAGAAGCCGCGGTAATTATCCGAGCGCGCCGGGCGCGCCATGTGGAATTCCGGATCTTCAAAATCGAGGTTTGTGCCTTCATAGGCCTGCTTCGCCGGCATGCTTTCGAGCTTGCCATCGAGATGGAACGTCCAGGCATGATAGGAACAGTAAAAATTGTTCCCTGTATTGCCCTTGCGCGCCGTACACAGCTGCGCACCGCGATGAGGGCAGCGATTGTACAGAACCTGCACTTCACCGTTCTTGTCTTTGACCATGATCATTGGCTGGCGGCCGACCTGGGCGAGATAATAATCGCCCGGCTCTTTTACCTGGCTTTCATGCCCGATATAGATCCACGTGTTTTCGAAAATGCGTTCCATCTCGAGATCAAAAATCTCGGGGTCGGTATAGGCTTTGCGATGCGCGCGGTCCGGTTCGACCATTGCGGCGATCTGTTCAGTGGTCCAGCTCATCTCTCTCTCCTGCTTTGCAGGGACGCTTTTCCTGGCCGGGATATTCCCGACGGCGCGCCCCGTTGAAGAGAGTGTTGCGGTTTAAAACGCGCCGGACTAGCCCGAAGATGCGGAAAATAGCCTGATTGCGCAGTTATTATGCATTCCGAAGCGTTTCTGACGGTAATTCGCCGAACCGTTCCTTGTAGGCACGAGCGAACTTGCTGAGGTGATTGAAGCCGCAATCAAGCGCAACGTCCGTCACCAGAACATCGCCGACCCCCTTCTGTTTAAGCATAAGGCGCGCATTGTCCAGCCGGACATTCCGCAGGTAGACCATGGGTGTGACGCCATAGTATTTCCGAAAGCCCTCATGCAGAGACCGGCGGCTTACCCCGCTGGCCTGCACCATATCGTCCAGCCCCACGACCTCGCGCGAATGACTGTGGATATAGGCAGCAGCATACCGCACATGGCGGGGACGCAGTGTCGGTGAGGTATCAGACAGCAGATGGGTATAGTTATGCGGCAAGGCGTTCAGCATCATGTCGAGCAACATCTGCTTGGCATCGCCACTGCCAGGCCCGTCAAAGAACGACCCCTCCTGTTCAAGGTCCTGCGTAAGCAGATCGATCATCCGGCCCAAAGTCGCCGCGCCACCGGATAGAGGGCAAGGCGCCTGATCGAAAACCAGCGGGTCGCGAACGGGCATACCAATCAGGCGCGCCAGCGCTGCTTCCATATCGGTCTGATGAATTTTAATCATCATCTGGCGGCCATCGGTCTGCCAGATCTTCGTGTGCGGACCATTGGCGTTGATCATATATATCTCGCCGGGACGGAATGACCGGTCCGCCCGCATCTGGCCAACTGCCATCTGACCTTCCAGATTAATTTCGCACAGATAAATATTGGCCATGTTGGGCACGTTGATGCGGGCCTCGCCCTTGCCAAACATCGAGTAGGCCATTTCATGAAAGGTCAGCGTATCGAGCGATGCGGTGCGAAAACGCACCGTCGCAGGACGCTTCTGGCGCGAATTATGAGCAAGCGAATGAGAAATAATGCTCTGCCCGACGATCTCGCTGGTCTCCAGCGGATCACTGGAAACGAAATACGGCGTCCACCGGCCCGTTCCTTCAGCAGCAGTTTGGTACATCATGGCACTGAGCTTGAAGGGATTTCGCCCCAAAATCAATTTTCCCGGAATATTGCGCCCCCGGGCGGGCTGGGTATCGCCGATGCAGAACCTGCCCTTTGACAAGCGCCGGGCCGCGCGGAACAGTACCGCTTCATTCATCTCCACTTCATCAGGCAATCAATTGAGCACAGCACCTACACTCGCATCCGCAATGGCCGCCACGCTTTCATCCCGCGGCGTGAAACGCATCTTCGGCGTGCCGGGGGGTGGATCCAGCCTCGACCTTATCGATGCCGCCGCACAGGAGGGGATCGAATTCATCCTGTGCCGGACCGAAACGGCCGCCGCGATCATGGCGGCGGTCACCGGAGAACTGACAGGCATACCGGGTGTGGTGCTGACCGGCATCGGCCCGGGGGCTGCGAGCGTGGTCAACGGTATCGCCTATGCCTCACTAGAACGGGCGCCGGTTATCGTGATCACCGATGCTCATGAAGAAACGGCGATTGCCCCACCTCACCAGATATTCGATCAGCAGGCGATGTTCGCGCCCATCTCGAAAGCGCAAAAACGTCTGACAGCCGCTACGGGTGCAGCGGACTTTGAAGACCTCTTCGATATTGCCGCCACGGAACCACCGGGGCCGGTCCATTGCGACCTGTCGGCAATGGATGCCGCCAGCGCTGCTGCACCAACACGCGTCGGCACCAGACCTGAACCCGCAACACCCGACGCACCCGATGCAGCCAAAATGGCCAGGGCCTGCGACCTTGTCGCCGCCGCCCGGCGGCCAGTGCTTATTGTCGGTCACCAGTGCCGGTCGGCAGACCGGGCCGGCGCTGCGAACGACCTCGCACGCGTGCTGGGTGGACCGGCGATGACGACATACAAGGCGAAAGGCGTCATACCGGAAGACGGTTCGCATTTTGTGGGGCTGTTCACCAATGCGAAACTCGACCACGGGGTTCTGGCCGAGGCCGACCTGATCGTCTTCTGCGGTGTCGACCCGGTCGAAATGATTCCCGGCAAGTGGCCGCATGACGTGCCGTTGATCGTGCTGTCTGAAACACCGGGACTTGCCTGGCCCTTTGCAGCCGATGTTGAAATTAGCGGACCGGTTGCGATCAGCGCGGCCCATATCGCCCGCACGCCAACGAACACTGACTGGCTCGAGGACCGGATCGCCAGTTTCAGAAGCAATATTATCGAGGCGCTGACAAATACCGGCGGCAATGGCCGTGCCCCTGATGCGGTGATCGACGCTATTGCCGCGGCGGCGCCCCCCGGTGCAAGGCTGGCCGTGGATGCCGGCGCCCATATGTTTTCAGCAATGGCTCGCTGGCCGGCACAGGCACCGCACGACGTATTGAAATCGAACGGGCTGTCGAGCATGGGATTCGCGGTCCCCGCCGCGCTCGGAAGCTGGCTGGAGGAACCCGACCGGCACACAATTGCCGTCACCGGCGATGGCGGCATGATGATGTGCCTCGCGGAGCTGTCGACCGCCGCCCGGCTAAACGCCGCCCTGACGGTGGTCGTGCTGAACGACGCTGCGCTCTCGCTGATCGACATCAAGCAGCAGCGCCAGCAACGCCCGCCTCTTGGCGTGCGCTACCCACGGGCCGATTTCGCGACAGCCGCTCGCGGCATGGGATGCGCGTCCTGGTCGGTCGCAGCACTTGATCCACTGGAATTCGCGCTCGCCGAAGCCTTTGAGGCAGAGGGGCCGACACTGGTCGATGTCAGCGTCGATCCGTCAGGCTACCGCGATCAGCTTCTCGCGCTCCGGGGCTGACGCCATTGTCGGTCTATTTCATGCCCATGGCAGCTCGGATGCTGGCCAGCTGAGCCGGGGTGACTGCCAGCGTATCATTGATCAGGCTTGTAATTTTTGCACCCGGCACCGGGTTCAGTCCCAGCCTCCGTGCAGCGACCGCAGCCTGATAGGCCGGATCCTTCATTGATTTCTCGAACGCCATCCGTAGCGCGGCGAACCGGTCCGCCGGCACATCCGGCGGTGTCATAAACAGCCAGCCGACTGCGTTTCCGTTGCCGAAAAATCTCAAAACTTCTTTGTTCTCGGGCTTTGCTGCAAGTTCGATCAGCGTGGGGACGTTCGGCAGGTCCCAGTTTCGGGCCAGTCCGCTGAGAGCGATCAGCGCAACCTTGTTCTGCGCCAGCCATTCAGGTTGCCCAGCCTTGAGGCTGTCCCAGGCACCGGCACGGCCACGCGCTTCGCCTTTGGCCATGGCAAGTTCGACGCCCTTCATGCCGCGATAGCCTGTCACGACCTTGAATTTTGTTCCCAACAGGTTGTTCATCAGCGTCGGCGTTATAAAAGTCTCCGAACTTTTCCCAGTCGACGCCATTATGGCCTGCGTCATTTTTGCGTCTTCGACGCTGGCGACGGGTGACTTGTCTTTCAGAATGGCGACCACGCTGTTGATCGGCCCAAGACTGCCAAGATACCCGAATTTCGCAGCGTCGTATTTCAGGCCTTTCCGGCCAAGCGCCTGGTTGACCGCGATATACTTCAACGGAAAACCGATATGCGTGCCATCCCGTGGCGCGACGTTATACATGTAGTTCGCCATCCGGGCGCCACCGCCGCCCGGCTTGAACTGCATGATGATATTCGGATTGCCCGGGATATATTTTTTCATCGTCTCGGCGAGCAATCTGCCGTGAACGCCATAGGTAGCGCCCGCACCGGTGGCGGCGCTGATGGTTATAGTCTTGCCGGTATAAAACCCGGCGACCGACTGGCCCCCGGCTGAACCGCCGACCGTGACTGAAACACATAAAGCGGCGGTCGTGGCTACAATCCGAAGGTGAGTCATCGTTGTCTCCCGACATAAGAATTATTCACGGTAACACGTCCATGCGATAAATTTTCACGGCGCTGGAACCGCTACCAAGTCGTGAAAATTCTCCTACATGATCAACGCAGGGTCAAATGGGGGTCAAATGGGACGCAGTTGCGGCACAGTCTGCCGTCAGCCTTTCGCCATTGCCCGGGCAAAAGAATCCCGCAACCCCACCGTCCTGTTAAAGACCGGGTTATCGGCGCTGGCGTCAGGATCGACGCAAAAATATCCGAGCCTTTCAAACTGGACGACCTCGCCTGCAGCGACATCAGACAGGCTCGGCTCAAGCTTGCAACCGGACAGTGTTTCCAGAGACTCGGGGTTCAGCACTGAGCGGAAATCCTCCGCCGCTCCGGGGTTTTCATCGACGAAAAGCGGATTATAGAGGCGAACCTCGGCATCGACCGCATGTTGTGCCGATACCCAGTGCAGCGTTCCCTTTACCTTGCGCCCGTCGGGCGAATCCCCTCCCCGGGTTTCCGGGTCATAGGTACAGCGCAGTTCAATCACCTCCCCGGCCGCATCCTTGATGACGTCGGTGCAGGTGATGAAATAGGCCGCCCTGAGACGGACTTCACGACCGAGGCTCAGGCGGAAGAATTTCTTCGGGGCATCTTCCATGAAGTCGTCGCGCTCGACATATATCTCGCGGCTGAACGGCACTTTACGGATACCCGCCGTCTCGTCGCGCGGGTTATTGACCGCGTCGACTTCCTCGACCTGCCCTTCAGGATAGTTCTCAATCACCACCTTGAGCGGCCGCAACACGCCCATCCGGCGCAGCGCGCTGTCGTTCAGCGGATCGCGAATACAGTGTTCGAGCATCGCGGCTTCGACAGTGCCCTCGTTCTTTGAAATCGACAGGCGGCTGATGAAATCATGGATCGCCGAGGACGGCACGCCACGGCGACGGAAACCGGAAACCGTCGGCATACGCGGATCGTCCCAACCGGCGACATGCCCCTCCGCGACAAGCTGTGTCAGCAACCGCTTGGACAGCACGGTGTGGGTCATATTCAGGCGTGAAAACTCGTACTGCCGCGGCCGCGCCGGCACCGGCAGGTTTTCGATCAGCCAGTCGTAGAGCGGGCGATGATCCTCGAATTCCAGCGTACAGAGCGAATGGGTAATGCCTTCCATCGCATCGGTCTGGCCATGCGCAAAATCGTAGGTCGGATAAATGCACCATGTGTCACCGGTGCGCGGGTGGGGGGCGCGGATAATCCGGTACAGGACCGGGTCGCGCAGATTGATATTTCCCGACGCCATATCGATCTTGGCGCGCAGCACCCGTGCGCCGTCTTCAAATTCACCGGCCCGCATACGGCGGAACAGGTCGAGGTTTTCCTCGACGCTGCGGCTGCGCGACGGACTTTCGCGCCCGGGCTCGGTCAGGGTGCCGCGATACTCGCGCATTTCTTCGGCAGACAGGTCCTCGACATAGGCAAGACCTTCACCGATCAGATGTTCAGCCCATTCATAGAGTTGCTCGAAATTGTCGGACGCATATTTGACGTCGCCGTCCCAGCCGACATCGAGCCATTTCACGTCGGCCTGGATGGCGTCGATAAATTCCTGGTCTTCCTTGGCCGGGTTCGTGTCGTCGAAACGCAGATTGCAATGGCCGCCGAATTCCCGCGCCACGCCGAAATTCAGGCAGATCGACTTCGCATGACCAATATGCAGATAGCCATTGGGCTCCGGCGGGAAGCGCGTGACCAGCGACCCTACAGTGCCGTTGGTAAGGTCTTCGCGAATCTTGTCGCGGATGAAATCATGCACCGCGTCGGGTACAGCATTGTCTTCAGTGTTCATGGGTTCAGCATATAGCACGCCGGATTCGATGCGCTAAGAGGCAATAGCGCTATTTGAACCAAGCCCGAAGCGGCCGAATAAACCCCACCTGCCTCTCGCACCGTCCGAAATTCTGCTAGGGTTCTGACAAGCAAGCAGAAATACGGAACCACGATGCTCAAAACCGGACCCGCCGCCGGCATCTTCTGGATGTGCATGGCGACACTTATCAGTTCCATTTCAGGCGCCATGGTCCGCGAACTGGCGGGAGAAATCCCGACATTCGAGCTGGTCTTTTTCCGCAACCTGATCGCGATGGTCGTCCTGATCCCGATCGTGCTGCGCCAGGGCGTCGGGTTGCCCGACCGAAGTCAGCTTCCCTATTACGGGATGCGCATTCTGTTCGCCTTCTCCGCGATGGTGTTTCTGTTCTACGCACTGGCCCGTATGCCGCTTGCGGACGTCTATGCCCTGCAATACACGATCCCGCTCTTCACCATCCTGCTTGCCGTCCTGTTCCTTAAACAGAAAGCCGATATCCACAGTTGGGCGGCCGTATTCGTCGGATTTGTCGGCACACTGATCGTGATGCGGCCAGGAATCATCGAGATCACGCTTGCCGCATTGGGGGCAATCACCGCGGCCTGCCTGTCAGCCGGGTCCAACACGACGATCAAGATATTGTCCCGCAAGGACAATGCCGAGGCCATAACGCTGTGGACCAATATCGGCATGCTGCCGCTGGCGCTTGTCCCGACCATATTTGTCTGGGTGACACCGACCGCCGAACAATGGCCGCTGATCATCGGCGTCGGGGTCGTCAGCAGTATCGGGGGGTATTGTTTCACACGCGCGGTATCGGCAGCGGATGCACGCATCGTGCAGCCTTTCCAGTTCTCGCGCATGGTCTTTGCCACGGCGATCGGCTGGATCATGTTTTCGGAATTCCCTGATCTCTGGACCTGGATTGGTGCAGCCGTGATTTTCGGCGCGTCATACTATATCGTCTACCGGGAAGGGCGTGCGCGGAAAGCGGCGCAGAGAGACCAGCAGGCGACCGATCAGAGGACATAAATCAAACAGATGACCGACAGCGCCCCGCCGCCACCACAAATAGGATATCGCAGCGTCCTGTCGATGATCCGCGAACATGCCCGTCGGGCACCAGGGCAGGACTGCCTTGTCGCAATCGACCAGAATACCGCGCTGACGTGGCAGCAGCTCTACCGGCTCACCAACAAGCTCGCCGCCTGGCTTCACGCGCGGGATATCGGCGCGAATGACAGGGTCCTGGTGCTGACCGACAACAGCCTCGAAAACCTGATCCTTTATTTCGGTATCCAGCGTCACGGGGCAACATTCTGCACCGTCAATGTCGACATCAATGCAAACCACATGCGCGAGATTATCGACCGGCTCTCACCGCAGATCGTGTTATGGCACGATAGCCTCGACCTGGCGGATATCCGGAAAACCGCGCCGGGCACCTGGGTGTCATTCGGCACCGCCGACCCGGCGGGCACAAGCTCAAAAGACGGCGGCCTTTTCGAAGCGCTGAATGAGTTGGACGGCGATACAGAGCCTGAAGAAGTATCTGCCGAGAACGACGCCGCCGTAATTTGTTTCACGTCAGGCACGACCGACCGGCCCAAGGGGGTGATTCACAGTTTCGGCAATTACAACGCCATCGGCGCCCAAACCGCCTATCTCTGGGGTCTCACATCAGCCGACCGGGTTCTTGAATACCGCTCGTTTTCCTGGTCGTCGTCGCACCAGATCGTCCTGCAGCCGTTACTGTTCGGCGGTGGCTGCGTTGTGTTTGCACCGAAATTTTCTTTCAGCCGCCTGTTTGGCTGGATTCGCAATTACAGGATCACCAAGGCGATCGGCATTCCCACCGTGGTCAACATGCTGCTCGACCGCCTGGCGGACGAGGAAACCGGTTCACTGAAGACGCTTGAATTCATGAGCTGCAGCACCGCGCCATTGATGGAAGAACAACACCGACGGTTCGAACAGACATACGGCATCAAGCTGATCCAGCATTACGGGATGAGCGAAGGCGGCACGGTGGCGGGCAACCATCATCTGGCACGCCGGATAGGCAGTGTGGGAAAACCCGGAATCGGCCAGAACCTGACCATCATCAACGACGACGGAACACCCGCATCACAGGGCACGGAAGGCGAGATTGAAATCGGCGGCGCTCAGAACGCCACCGCCTATCTGAATCCCGACGGCACGGTCGAAGCGGTGCGCGGAAAACGCCTGAAAACCGGTGACCTCGGCGTTCTGGACGAGGATGGGTATCTGCGGGTGACCGGGCGCGCAAAAGAACTGATCATTCGCGGCGGCGTCAATATCGCACCGCTGGAAATCGACAATATCGTCATGCAGCATGGTGACGTAATGGAGGTCTGCACCATCGGCGCACCGGATGCGATCTATGGCGAGGCGATCATCTGTTATGTCGTACCGCGGACCGGCCGGTCGCTGACCACGGACGACATAGCGCAGCATTGCACAGGATTGCTGCCCGATTTCAAACAACCGTCAGAAATCGTTATTGTCGACGGGGTAGCACGCAACACGCGCGGAAAAGTGGACAGGAAAGCGATGAAAGACATCTGGACGGATACACACCCCGGGAGCACATCATGAGCAACGCCATCGTCATCCGTGGCGGCCATGTTATCGACGGGACGGGCGCCGCGGGACTCGAAACCGATATTGCCATCAGTGGCGGCCGGATTACCGAGATCGGCCCCAATATCTCCGCGAGCGGCGCAGAAACCATTGACGCGTCGGGTAAAGTGGTCTCACCGGGTTTTATCGATATCAAGACCCATTCGGACTGGACCCTGCCATTGATGCCGCAGGCGGAAAGCAAGATCCGCCAGGGCGTGACCACCGAAGTGATCGGTCATTGCGGTTATTCCTGCGCACCGGCCCTGCCGAACAAGGTCGAGGCTTTGGCGGACTACCTGAGCCCGAGCGCGCCCTGGCTGAGTTTCCGCCCGACGAATTTCCGCGACTATCTGGACCAGTACCCGGCGTTATCGGTGAACACTGTGCACCTCGTCGGTCACAACACGCTGCGGCTTATGGCCATGGGAATGGAAGACCGCCCGCCAACCCCGGCGGAGCTTGAACACATGCGCGCCTTGCTGATCGAAGCCCTTGCCGCGGGCGCACTCGGTATGTCATCGGGGCTGTTCACCGCGCCCGGGTCTTATTCGGATGTCGAGGAAATGGTCGCCCTTGGCCGCACCCTGTCGGACCAGGGTGCGCGCTACTTCACGCATCTGCGTGACGAAGGAAATACGGTCTACGATTCGCTGCACGAAGCGATGGAATTTGCCGAACAGGTGCGCGTGCATGTCCAGATCGTTCACATGAAACTCTCGGGCACCGATAACTGGGGCGGGGCAGTCAAGGCAATGGATATTCTGGCAGATGCGCGGAAATCCGGTGTGCCGATTGATTGCGACATCTATCCCTATACCGCCGCCAGTAACCCGCTGAAAAACCTCTTCCCGCCATGGCTTCAGGAAGGCGGCGTGGACGCGATGATTGCCCGGCTCGGAGACGCGAATATGCGCGACCGCCTGCGCGAAGCGATCGATGCCGAGGGTCTGAACAATTTCGGCCGAATTCCAAACTGGGACGCGATTCGTATCTCGATATCGCCGGATATGCCCCAGTTTGCGGGGCGTACCATTGCCGATCTGGCAGCCGAGCGGAATATTGACGGTCTGGACATGGCGCTCGATTACATCGTCGAGGATCACGGCCAGACCCGGGTACTTGTCGGTTCGATCTCCGAAGAGGATGTGCAGGATTTTGTCCGCTCGGAAGACGTGATGATCGGCTCGGACGGCAATTCAGTGGCTCCCTATGGCACTACGGGCCAGGGAAAACCCCACCCGAGATTCTACGGCACTTTCGCAAAGGTGCTGGGCCAATATTCGCGGGACGAGGAATTGCTGCCCCTGCATAAGGCACTCTGGAAAATGACTGGAGGTTCTGCAAAAGCGCTTGGACTGATGAACAGAGGCTCTCTTCGAGAAGGCTACGCAGCCGATGTAACAATCTTCGACCCGGTGACAATCGCAGAGCGGGCAACCTATGAAGATCCACACCAGTTTGCCAGTGGCATTGACCAGGTAATCGTCAACGGCACCACCGTGCTTCGCGACGGCGAACACACCGGAGCCCTGACCGGCCGAACGCTTCGCCGTCAAACCGATTTCTCAATGGCGTGAAATTGTGATTACCGCGGCAGCTATACCATTATTTAAAGGCCGCTTTTGAAGCGTCGGGCCGGGTCTTATCTGAACCCCTGCCGCACAGCCGGTCTCTAATGCCTTCGCAAGCGCGCGGTTATTTCGAAGAATCCCCGCGACCTAAAAAATGTTCTTTAATTCCGTCGATCTGAGTGCGATCCACCCTTTGTTCGGTGCTATTTTGAACCAGGGAGCAACCTCACTGCCCCCAGCCTATTAAGCCCCACGACGCAGCATCAACATACTGAGCTTGAAGTCAAAAACCGTCTATCCTTTCGAAGGAACATAAGTGTCTGATTCAAAAGTTTCTGCATAATATCAAGTTCTTGCCAGCAGACGAGTGACGCGGCGTATGCGGGCGACGAGGAGCCATGTTTCGGCGCTTGCGATGGTCCGTTCCCAATCCTTGGCCAATCTACGACAGCGACCAAGCCATGCA
>CAJQLI010000024.1 GCA_905479125.1 uncultured Alphaproteobacteria bacterium
TCGAAGAAAGACCTCAAACCGGGTGCGCGCGGCTATCGCAAGCTGACACGGCTGGCGGCCAAGCTCGTCGCGCATGAAGGCATTCTCTGTGTCGCATCGTGTTCCCATCACATGCCGATGGATATATATGCGGAACAGGTTCGGCGCGGCGTGCACGATGCCGGACGGACGGGCCGGATACTCCATGTCGGCGGCGCGGGACCGGATCATCCGGCACATCCGCACCTGCCGGAAAGCGCCTATCTGAAATGTCTGCTGCTGCAGCTGGACTGATCCGTCCAGAACCGGGGAAGAATAAAAACATGCTGAAAATTCTGGGACGCGCAACATCGTCCAACGTGCAGAAAGTCGTGTGGCTGTGCGACGAGCTCAATATTCCCTACGACCGCACCGATATCGGCGGCCCGTTCGGCGGCAATGACAAACCTGAATACCTGTCACTGAATCCGAACGGTATCGTGCCGACAATCGACGATGACGGATTCATCCTGTGGGAATCGAACGCGATTATCCGCTACCTGGCGGAAAAACACGGCAAAGGGACCGATTTCTGGCCCGAAGACCTGCAGGCACGGGCCAGCGAAAGCCGCTGGATGGACTGGGCGCTCTCAATTCTGGCCGCCCGCCATGTGCCGGTCTTCGTCGGCCTGATCCGCACGGCGGAGGCTGACCGTGACTACGATAAGATCGCCGCCGCGCGCGATCTCTGGTCCAAGGCTAACAAGGTTCTTGAAACCTGGCTCGCCGATCATGAATTCCTGTCAGGAGACACTTTCGGCCTCGGCGATATCCCGGCATCCCCGTTCACCTATCGCTGGTTTAATATCGATATCGAGCGTGAGGATTTTCCGCACATGAAACGCTGGCATGAGGCGATCTGTGCACGGCCTACTTTCAAAAAACATATCATCGATGTCGGCCTGAGCTGAACCGGGCCCCAATAGTATCCGGACGTTAGGAGAAACACATATGCTGCAGCTAAAAGGGCGAATCAATTCGTCCAACGTAATGAAGGCACTCTGGGTGCTCGAAGAAATCGGCCTGGATTACGAGCGTGAAGATGTCGGCGGCGCATTCGGCAAAAACCACGAAGCTCCCTATCTGAACCTCAACCCGAACGGACGCATCCCGACGATTATCGACGGTGACCTCGTGCTGTGGGAATCCAATTCCGTCGTGCGTTATCTCGCCGCAACCCATAGCGCCGGGACGTTATGGCCGACCGATCCGGCGGCGCGGGCACGTTGCGATATGTGGATGGATTGGCAGCTTACCGAGCTGGTGCACGGCATGGTCCCCGTTTTTCACGGCCTGATCCGCAAAACTCCCGAGGAACGCGACATGGATGCCATTGCCGCCGCACGCGACGACTGGGCAGGCAAATGGCGTATCCTGGACGATCACCTGTCGCGTAACACGTATATCGGCGGCGACACCTTCACGATGGCGGACATTCCCATCGGACCGCTCGCCTATCGCTGGTACGAACTGCCGATCGAGCGCGAGGATTTCACGCATCTGCATCGGTGGTACGACCTGATCTGCACCCGGCCCGCGTTTCAAAAGCATTGCATGACGGGGCTCAGCTGACATCCAGCGAATCCCTCGCGCCCCGATCTGCGCCAAGCCGCCCCAAAGCTGACCTGTGACCACCCGGTGACGACGCCGCCGAACAACACCCTGCGCGGAATCGGCTTCATGCTGATCGCCGTCACCGTCTGGTCGGCGATGATGATCCTCGTCAAGGCATTGTCGGCCGAGTACACGTCGTTCCAGATACTGTTTATCCGGACGTTATTCGGCCTCGCGATCCTGACGCCGATCCTGTGGCGTAACGGGTTTTCAACATTGAAGACCCGCCGTCTGCCACTCCATATGAGCCGTGCGGTATTCGCCTATTTCGGCATGCTGGGGCTGTTTATCGGCCTCGGCAGCATCCCTATTGCCGAGGTGGTATCGCTCAGCTTCACCCAGCCGATATTCATTTTCCTGCTGGCCGCCATCCTTCTGGGTGAAAAGCTCAATGCACGTCGGGTTATCGCCATCCTGGGCGGTTTTGCAGGTGTGCTGATCCTGCTGCGGCCGGGCTTCACCGAGGTCGGCTTCGGCGCTGCGGTCGTGCTCGGTGGCGCCATTGCCTATGCGTTCTCCAATGTCTGCATCAAGAAACTGATGACGACGGAAAACGTGACCTCGACAACGGTCTGGGTAAACATCCTGATGTGTCCGCTTGCGGGTATTCCGGCGGCGTTCTACTGGGTGACGCCGACACTGCCCGACCTCGCGCTTCTGGCAGGCGTCGGACTGACGGGTACCGCAGGTATCTGGTTTATCTCCCGCGCCTATGCCACAGCTGAGATGAGCGCCGTCGTCCCGTTCGATTTCCTGCGCCTGCCCATCGTTGCCGCTGCCGGATGGATATGGTTTGGCGAGATAACGGATATATGGACCATCGCCGGGGCAGCGGTAATATTCGCCAGCACCTATGCGCTGGCGCGGTCGGAGGCACGGAAAAAGCGGATATGACGAGGTCCTATAGTTTTTTATTCGTCGTCCTTGGCCTTGGGGTCCTGTTAACCTTCGGCCTGGGCACGGGATCGCACAGCCTGCCGAAATGGCTGTTTCTTTTTCTGGCTGCCGCTGCTCTGACGGTCTGGGCAGGATACCAGCTTTGGCTATCTAACGTTATTCACCTTGATCGTGCCGACCTGGCACTGCTGGTCTTCGGCCTCTACGCCGCCCTGAGCCTTACCTGGGCGCCAGACCCGGCCGGGGGCGCACTCCAACTCGCGGGAATCATCGCATTTGTCGTGTTTGTACTCCACGCACGGAGCTGCACTCCGGACCAGCTAACCTTCCCGCTGACGCTTACATGCATCGTCGCAATGACAATCATCCTTCTCAGAAGCGGCCTCAGCGCCAAATCGAATGGCGGGTTCGGCAATGAGAACTATATGGCGGAAATGCTTCTGATCTGCTTGCCCTTCTCGGGGTTGTGGTTTCAGAGCCAGATCGCTGGATCGGGCTGGTTCT
>CAJQLI010000025.1 GCA_905479125.1 uncultured Alphaproteobacteria bacterium
TTCTTTTTCCGGTGGCTCCGGCATGATCTCGAGTTGAGTGACTGACAATGCTCCCTGGCGGATCGATGTCCCGATGCAGTCGGAACCCGTATCACCGCCGCCGATCACGACGACATGCTTCGCTGCTGCAACGATCGGCTCGACATCTCCGTACAGGTTACTGCCGGCGACACGGCGGTTCTGCTGGGGTAAAAATTCCATTGCGAAATGGACACCGTCCAGATCGCGCCCCTCGACCGGCAGATCGCGCGGTTTCTCGGAACCACCTGTAAGCAATACGGCATCGTGGTTCGCTTCCAGTTCCGCCGCAGTCATATCGACACCGACATGGACGCCGCAGTGGAAAGTAACGCCTTCGGCAGCCATCTGTTCGGCGCGCCGGTCGATGAGATGTTTTTCCATCTTGAAATCGGGAATGCCGTAGCGCAGAAGGCCTCCGACGGTCTCGTTCTTTTCATAAAGATGAACATCATGGCCAACACGCGCGAGCTGCTGCGCCGCCGCCATTCCGGCAGGGCCCGACCCGACGACGGCAATTTTTTTACCGGTTCTTGTTTCGGGAACCTCCGGCGTTATCCAGCCTTCTTCCCATGCCCTGTCCACGATTGCGCATTCGATTGTTTTAATCGTTACCGGCGTGTCGTCTATGTTCAGCGTACAGGCCGCCTCGCAGGGTGCCGGGCAGATACGCCCCGTAAACTCGGGAAAGTTGTTAGTCGAATGCAGATTATGCGACGCCTGCTCCCAGTCTGACTGGTAGACCAGATCGTTCCAGTCTGGAATCTGGTTATTCACCGGGCAGCCGTTGTGGCAGAACGGTATACCGCAATCCATGCAGCGGGCCGCCTGACGTTCAAGGTCACGCTCTTCGAGCGGGATCACGAATTCCTTGTAGTTTCGAATTCGGTCACTGGCCGATTTATACGTGCGGTCGTGCCGCTCAATCTCGATGAAGCCCGTTACCTTGCCCATCAGCTTCTCCTCATCCCGATATTCATCTCACCGGTCTGTTCGACCTGCAATTCCTGCAATGCGCGACGGTATTCAACCGGCATTACCTTGACGAATTTCGACAGGTAGGTTTCCCAGTTATCCAGAATAGTCTGCGCCCGGGTCGAAGCGGTGTAGTGCACATGGTTCTGTATCAGCTGGCGCAAACGCTCTGCATCGAAGCGGGTCATATCTGATTTCACATCGACGAGCCCATGAGATTCGATATCGGAGCGATGAAGTTTCTCCATCACTTCCTCTTCATCTTCAACCGGCTCCAGGTCGACCATCGACAGATTGCAGCGCCGCTCGAAGTTGCCGGCCTCATCCAGCACATACGCAATGCCGCCGGACATTCCAGCAGCGAAGTTGCGGCCGGTCTCTCCGAGAACAACGACAATCCCGCCCGTCATGTATTCACAACCATGATCGCCTGCACCTTCGACGACGGCAATCGCCCCCGAATTGCGCACAGCGAACCGTTCGCCGGCAATACCACGGAAATAACATTCGCCGTTTACCGCGCCATACAGCACGGTGTTGCCGACGATCATGCTCTCATCGGGATTAATCCCGGATTCCGGGTCTGGACGAACAATCAGTTTGCCGCCCGAGAGGCCTTTGCCGACATAGTCATTGGCTTCGCCGATGAGTTCCAGGGTCACGCCCTGCACAACCCAGGCCCCGAAACTTTGCCCGGCAACGCCTTTCAGCTTGAACCAGAGGGTATCGTCCGGCAATCCGGCATGCCCGTATTTCAACGCCAACTGTCCTGACAACATCGTGCCGGCAGACCGGTCGGTATTACCAATCGGGAATTCCGCCTGAACAGCCGTCCCATCCTCCAGCGCCGGCGCCGCCGCCTCGATAAACTTCCGGTCCAGGATATCCTTGATCGGGTGGTTCTGTTCCGTCGTATGGTGGATATCGACACGGTCGGCTTCAATCGGCCGGAAGAAGAGTTTGCTGAAATCGAGCCCGTTGGCTTTCCAGTGCTCGATCGCCCTCGCGGTATCAAGCACGTCGGTCTGACCGATCATGTCATTGATCGTCCGGAAGCCCATTTCGGCCATGAGTTCGCGTAATTCTTCGGCGACATAGAAGAAAAAATTGACCACGTGTTCCGGCGTGCCGGTGAACTTCTTCCGGAGTTCCGGGTCCTGCGTTGCAATCCCGACCGGGCAGGTATTGAGATGACACTTGCGCATCATGATACAGCCCGATGCAATCAGCGGCGCGGTGGCAAAGCCGTACTCGTCTGCACCGAGCAGCGCACCAATGGCGACATCGCGCCCTGTCCGCAACCCGCCATCAACCTGCACCGCGATTCGGCCGCGCAAATCGTTCATCACCAGGGTCTGCTGGGTTTCGGCAAGGCCTATTTCCCAGGGGGAACCAGCGTGCTTGATAGACGTCAGCGGCGATGCGCCGGTGCCGCCTTCGAAACCGGAAATCGTCACGTGATCGGCACGTGCTTTCGAGACGCCGGCCGCTACCGTGCCGACCCCGATTTCAGACACCAGCTTCACGCTGATCGCCGCAGTCGGCGTCACGTTCTTCAGATCGAAGATAAGCTGCGCCAGGTCCTCGATGGAATAGATATCATGATGCGGCGGCGGCGAGATCAGACCGACACCGGCAGTCGAATGCCGAACCTTGGCGATGACGGCGTCAACCTTGTGGCCCGGCAGTTGTCCGCCTTCACCCGGTTTCGCGCCCTGTGCCATTTTGATCTGGATCATATCGGCATTGACCAGATATTCGGTTGTCACGCCAAATCGGCCGGACGCGACCTGCTTGATCGCCGAACGCATAGAATCGCCGTTTTCCATCGGCACGAATCGGTCGGCTTCTTCACCACCTTCGCCGGTGTTCGACTTCCCGCCAATTCGGTTCATCGCAATAGCGAGATTGGTATGGGCCTCGCGGCTGATCGACCCGAAGGACATCGCACCGGTGGCAAATCTTTTGACGATATCGACAGCCGGTTCGACCTCGTCCAGCGACACGGGCGTGCGGCCGGTTTCTGCCGCCGGCTTCAGACGGAACAGACCACGCAGCGTCATCAGCTGTTCGCTCTGTTCGTTTATCGCCGCAGCATAGGACCGGTATTTTTCCGGCAGTTCGCCGCGTACTGCATGTTGCAGGTCGGCGACTGTCTGGGGCGACCAGGAATGCTTTTCACCGCGGATGCGATACGCGTATTCACCACCGACATCGAGCGCGTGTTTGTAGATCGGATTGTTGCCGAACGCATCCGCGTGACGCATCAACGTCTCGGCAGCGACCTCCGCCAGCCCGACACCCTCGATTGCGGTATGGGTTCCGGTGAAATATTTTTCAACAAAGGACGACTTGAGCCCGACCGCATCGAATATCTGCGCACCGCAATAGGACTGATAGGTCGAAATGCCCATCTTGGACATCACCTTCAACAACCCCTTGTCGATACCCTTTATGAAGCGCTTGTTGATTTCATCATGGCTCAGATCGCCATCGATCTTTTCACGCAGATCTTCGAGCGTCTCGAAGGCAAGCCACGGATTGACCGCTTCGGCGCCAAAGCCGGCGAGAGTGGCGAAATGATGGACTTCGCGTGCTTCGCCGGTTTCCACAACCAGGCCGACCGACGTTCGAAGCCCCTTGCGGATCAGGTGATGGTGCACAGCCGACGTCGCCAGCAGCGAGGGTATCGCCACCCGGTCAGCCGCCAGCAGACGATCCGACAGAATGATAATGTTATAGCCTTGGGCAACACTCGTTTCGGCACGCTCACAGAGGTTCTCAATCGCCTCTTCCATATACTCGGCGCCGCGTTGCACATTAAACGTGATGTCGAGCGTAATGGTCTGAAACTGGTTGTCGGCGATATCGCCGATAGCCCGGATTTTCTCCAGCCCTTCATTTGAGATAATGGGCTGGCGTACCTCCAATCGCTTCAGACTGGACGTCCCTTCAAGATCAAGCAGGTTCGGGCGTGGCCCGATAAACGAGACCAGCGACATCACGATTTCCTCGCGGATCGGATCAATCGGCGGATTCGTGACCTGGGCGAAGAGCTGCTTGAAATACGATGCCAGCGTTTTTGACCGGGAAGACAGCGCCGAGAGCGGCGTATCCGTCCCCATCGCGCCGGTGGCTTCCTGGCCGGTCTGCGCCATCGGCGACATCAGGAACTTGATGTCCTCCTCGGAATAGCCGAAGGCCTGCTGGCGTTTTAACAGTGAAACACCGGAAGCAGTCGGCGCACGACCGGCATCCGGGAGGTCACGAAGCTGTATCTGGGTATGCGCAAGCCATTCCTTATAGGGGTGACTGTTGGAAAGGTCGGCTTTCAGCTCCTCATCGGAGACGATTTTGCCCTGTTCCAGATCGATCAGCAGCATCTTGCCGGGCTGAAGCCGCCATTTCCGGACAATGTTTTCTTCCGGAATATCGAGCACGCCCATTTCCGACGCCAGCAGCACAAAGCCGTCCTTGGTCTCCAGGTATCGTGCGGGACGCAGCCCGTTACGGTCGAGCGTGGCACCGATCACTCTGCCATCCGTGAACGCAATCGCCGCTGGGCCATCCCAGGGCTCCATCAGGGCGGCATTGTATTCGTAGAATGCGCGCAGTGTTTCATCCATCAACGGATTGCCGGCCCAGGCTTCGGGGATGAGCATCATCATGGCGTGCGGCAACGAGTAGCCACCCTGATAGAGCAGTTCCAGCGCATTGTCGAAACACGCGGAATCGGACTGCCCTTCATATGAGATAGGCCACAGCTTCTGCATATCATCGCCGAATGTCGGAGACGACATTGTCGCCTGACGCGCGGCCATCCAGTTCGCATTTCCGCGCAGCGTATTGATCTCGCCGTTATGACAGATCATCCGGTAAGGATGCGCCAGCGGCCAGGATGGAAACGTATTGGTCGAGAAACGCTGATGCACCAGCGCCAGCGCGGAGATCACGCGTTCATCCTGAAGGTCTTTATAATACTTGGCCACGCCGTCGGCGAGAACGAGCCCCTTATAAACGATCGTGCGCGACGAGCACGACACCGGGTAGTAACCGAAGGCCGCCTCCGGATGCTTGTCCCGGACATGATTGGACGCAACCTTGCGGGCGTCAAACAGCTTGCGCTCGAAGGTATCGTCATCGGCGATGTCGTTACCACGCGCAATGAATACCTGGCGATGTAC
>CAJQLI010000026.1 GCA_905479125.1 uncultured Alphaproteobacteria bacterium
CGAATTCCAACAGATCGGTAACGCGGTAAAGGTGACCGCAATGGATACCAAGTCCATGGTGGAGGTTTCGATAATGGGACCTGCGACGGCCGGAGAAGAGATACTGAAGCGTAATGTTATCAATAATTTGAATTACGTTCTTTCAAAAAAAGATTAACAAAAATACCCGTCGAAAAACTTATCGGAATTCTATGGAATACTTCCTGCAGCAACTTATTAACGGCCTCACCCTGGGGGCTATCTATGGGTTGATCGCAATCGGTTACACCATGGTCTATGGGATCATCGGCATGATAAATTTCGCTCATGGCGAGATCTATATGATCGGTGCCTTCATATCGCTGATCAGCATCATGCTTCTGGAATCACTTGCCGGTGGGTCGGTGATCGTCGCACTGTTTGTCGTGCTGATCGTCGCGATGATTCTGACGTCGCTCTATGGCTGGGCGCTAGAGCGCATCGCGTACCGGCCGTTGAGAAGTTCCCCGCGCCTTGCTGCGCTGATCTCTGCAATCGGCATGTCCATCGCGCTCGGCAACTACATTCAGCTTACCCAGGGCGCACGCAACAAAACACTTCAGCCGATCGTCCAGGGCAATCTCGAACTGATGAAACGCGATGACGGTTTCACAGTCGTTCTGAGTTACATGCAGATCGGGATCATCGTGACGACCATTGTGCTGATGGCGGCGTTTTCACTCATGATTGCCAAGACATCCCTGGGCCGTGCTCAGCGCGCGTGCGAACAGGACAGAACGATGGCCTCTCTGCTCGGCGTGAATGTCGACCGCACGATATCGCTGACCTTCGTCATGGGGGCGGCGCTGGCCGCGGTGGCCGGGTTTCTGGTTGTCCTCTATTACGGCGTTATCGACTTTTATATCGGTTTTCTGGCGGGGATTAAGGCATTTACAGCAGCCGTCCTGGGCGGGATCGGGTCGATCCCGGGCGCCATGCTTGGTGGATTGCTGATTGGCCTGATCGAAGCATTCTGGTCCGGTTATTTCTCGATTGAATACAAGGACGTCGCGGCCTTCGCCATACTTGTACTGGTGCTGATTTTCCGGCCGACCGGGCTTCTGGGCCGGCCGGAAGTCGAAAAGGTCTGAGATGCCTTCGACTGGCAACGGGACGCAGGCTTCCATATTGCCGGACAGCGGACACCGCAGATTGCCGCCGGGCGCTATATTCAAGGAAGCCGGGCTGACGGCGGTTGTTTCTCTGGCGCTGCTTGTCCCGTTCGTGGGGTTCAAAATAGCCAACCGCGGCGGGGAGCAGTTTCTGGAAACCCGCTTGCCGGAAGTCCTGATCGCGGCCGGTCTGATCTTTCTGGGCCGTATATTCCTGATCCTCGTCCGTGAAGGCAGCCTCGCACTTCCCGTAGCAGGGGGCGCGGTTATCTCGGCAATAGGCCTGTTTGCGCCGATACCGTCGGCATTTATCCAGGCTGTTGCGTTTACCGCCGGACTGGTGATCATCGTGCGGGCCGCTTTCATGGTTTTTGCAGCCAGACGCCGGTCTTCGACCGGCCGGGAATTCGGGAGCGGTTTCGCCGACGGGTATCGCAAGGCGCTTCCATGGCTCGCCTCGGCGCTTATCGTGTTCGCAGTTATCCTGCCTCTGATGCCGTTCGGAGAACGCCGGACCATCGATATCGCGATCCTCGTGCTGACATACATAATGCTCGGCTGGGGGCTGAATATAGTCGTCGGGCTCGCCGGGCTCCTCGATCTTGGGTATGTCGCCTTCTATGCGGTGGGCGCGTATTCCTACGCGCTCCTCGCGAGCTATTTCGACTTCAGTTTCTGGGTTTGTCTGCCGTTGGCGGGGCTGTTTGCCGGGTTTTTCGGCATTATCCTGGGGTTCCCGGTTCTGCGTCTGCGGGGTGATTACCTCGCGATCGTAACGCTCGGGTTTGGCGAGATGATCCGGGTGATCCTGCTGAACTGGGTATCCCTGACCAAGGGGCCGGACGGCGTTTCGGGCATTCCTCGGCCAAGCTTCTTCGGGCTCGAATTCAAACGCTACCCGGCGGAGGGGACTGAATCGTTCCACCAGTTCTTCGGGCTCGACTATTCGTCCCTGCACAGGGTCGTATTTCTGTACTACCTCATTCTGATTCTTGCGCTTATCACGAATTTTTTCACCCGCCGGATCCGGACACTCCCCATCGGACGGGCATGGGAAGCGTTGCGCGAGGACGAAATCGCCTGCCGGTCGCTCGGCATAAACCCCCGTAACACAAAACTTTCCGCGTTCGCCATTGGCGCGATGTTCGGCGGGTTTGCAGGGGCATTCTTTGCCACCCGGCAGGGGTTCGTCAGTCCGGAGAGCTTCACATTCCTTGAATCCGCGATCATTCTGGCGATCGTCGTTCTGGGCGGGATGGGAAGTCAGATGGGGGTTGTGATAGCAGCCGTCGTCCTGATCGGTCTGCCGGAATACATCCGGGACCTGCAGGAATACCGGATGCTGGCATTCGGCGCGGGAATGGTCCTGATCATGTCATGGCGCCCCCGGGGACTCCTGTCTCAGCGGGATCCGACGATCTCTCTGGCACGGGCAGAGGGGAAAACGTCATGACCGACGCTCCTCCATTGCTCCGGGTCGAACACCTTTCGATGCACTTCGGCGGGCTGGTGGCGATCGATGACCTGTCCTTCGATGCAGCGCGCGGCGAGATCACGGCGATCATCGGCCCGAACGGTGCCGGCAAGACGACAGTCTTCAATTGTCTGACGGGGTTTTACAAGCCGACGGTCGGGCGGTTGACGATGCAACGCGACGATACTCCGTGGCAACTGGAGCAACTTGAAGATTACCGGATCGCACGGGATGCAGGAGTTGCGCGGACTTTCCAGAATATCCGGATTTTTCCGCAGATGTCGGTCCTGGAAAACCTGATCGTCGCGCAGCATCACGTATTGATGAAGGCGTCGGGTTATTCGGCGCTGGCGCTTATCGGCATTGGCGGATACCGGAAAGCCGAGAGGGAGGCCGTGGCACTTGCCCGCTACTGGCTGGAGCGGGTCAATCTTGTCGAACGCGCCGACGAGGATGCGGGTAGCCTTTCCTATGGCGCGCAACGGCGGCTCGAGATAGCGCGGGCCATGTGCATGAGGCCGGCCCTCCTGTGCCTGGACGAGCCGGCGGCGGGGCTGAACCCCCGGGAAACCGGCGAACTCAATGACCTTCTGGGCTTTATCCGCGCCGAGCATGACATCGGGTTGCTTCTCATTGAGCACGATATGGGGGTTGTGATGGGGATATCCGACAAGGTGGTTGTGCTCGATTACGGTCGAAAGATTGCTGACGGAACGCCGGAACAGGTGCGCAATGACCCCGCGGTGATCAGGGCATATCTGGGAGAGGAAGATGACGCCTTAGAATTTGTAGGGGGCGCCTGATGCTCTCGATTTCCGACGTGCACACGTTCTACGGTCATATCGAGGCCCTGCATGGCGTAGACCTTGAGATCAAAGAGGGCGAAATCGTCACCCTGATTGGGGCGAACGGTGCCGGTAAATCGACCCTGCTGATGACAATTTGCGGAGACCCGCGGGCGCATTCGGGGCAGATCGTTTTTCAGGGCCGCGACATAACGCGTTTGCCCACGCACGAGATCATGCGTTGCGGGATTGCGCATTCACCCGAGGGGCGCCGGATATTCCCCCGCATGACGATCCTGGAAAACCTCCAGATGGGTGCAATAACGGGAAACCCGGACCGGTTCGATCAGAACCTGGAGCGGGTATTCGGCCTTTTTCCGATCCTGCAGGAACGTGGGGGGCAGCGCGGCGGCACACTTTCCGGCGGGGAGCAGCAGATGCTCGCGATTGCACGCGCGCTGATGAGCGAGCCTACACTTCTATTGCTGGACGAGCCGTCGCTGGGCCTTGCACCCCTGATCGTCCGCCAGATTTTCGATGTTATTCGCGATATCAATCAGTCCAGCGGCATGACTGTGTTCCTGGTCGAGCAGAATGCTTTTCACGCGTTGCGTCTGGCCGACCGGGGATATGTGATGGTCAATGGTGAAATATCCATGACCGGCAGCGGGAAAGACCTTCTGAACGACCCGGAAGTGCAACGCGCTTATCTCGAGGGGGCAGTCGGCTGATGGAAGCGCTGCTCGGCACAAGTATCGGGGTTTTTATCGGTGTCACGGTTGTCCTGTCGGGCTTTGCGGCCTTCATGACAGGGCAGGCGCTTGCCGCCACATGGCGCCCAGTCTGGCAGCTTTGGCTTTACATTCTGATGCTGGGATTTGCCGATCGTTTCCTGACCTGGGCGCTGTTTCAGGGGGAGCTGCTGTCGCCAACCGGGTATGCGATCGATACCGCGGTGCTTTTGGTCATTGCCCTTCTTGCGTTTTACCTCACGCGGGCGCGTCAGATGGCGGCGCAGTACCCGTGGCTCTATGAGCGGAGCGGACCGTTTACGTGGCGCGAGCGGGGTCGACATGTTGACGATTGACCTTGCTGATGACGAATGGCTTGCTAGTGTTTGTTTTCAGTTCCAGCCTGCATAATTCCAATCACCTAATGGGAGAGTTCAATATGAAGATACTTAAAACGGCGGTGGTCGCCGGTGCGGCATTGTTGATGGCAACGTCAGCGGCCAATGCGCAGATCAGGATCGCCACGGCGGGTCCGATGACCGGTCAATATGCGTCCTTCGGCGAGCAAATGCGCCGTGGTGCCGAGATGGCGGTCAAAGACATTTATGCCGCCGGTGGCGTGCTCGGCAAACAGCTGATTCTTGAAATCGGCGACGATGCCTGCGATCCGAAACAGGCGGTTGCAGTCGCGAACTCCATGGCAGCGAAGGGCGTCGTCTTCATGGCCGGACATTTCTGTTCGGGCTCGTCCATTCCGGCATCCGATGTATATGCCGAAGAGGGGATCCTGCAGATTTCACCTGCATCGACCAACCCGAAGCTGACCGAACGCAACCTGCCCAACGTCTTCCGTGTTTGCGGTCGTGACGACCAGCAGGGCCTGGTCGCGGGCACGTTTCTGAAAGAGAAATTCGGCGGAAAGAATATAGCGATCATCCACGACAAGACCTCGTACGGAAAAGGTCTTGCCGATGAGACGAAAAAGACCCTGAACTCGCTCGGCAAATCGGAAAAGATGTATGAAGCGTTCACCGCCGGTGAAAAGGATTACTCGGCGTTGGTGTCGAAGCTGAAGCAGAACGCCGTCGATGTTCTATACGTTGGTGGATATCACACCGAGGCTGGCCTGATTGTCCGCCAGATGCGTCAGCAGGGAATGAAAACCGTTCTGATTTCCGGCGATGCGCTGGTGACGGACGAATACTGGTCGATTACCGGCCCGGCGGGAGAGGGCACGTTGATGACTTTCAGTCCTGACCCGGCAAAAGAAGCTGCCAATGCCAAGCTCGTTGCGGCTTTCAAGGCGACTGGATACACCCCGGAAGGTTATACGCTGTATACTTACGGTGCGATTCAGGCATGGGTTCAGGCGGTTACGACTGCCGGTTCAGTTGAAACACCCAAGGTTATGAAAGCGCTGAAGAAAGGCGAGTACCAGACTGTTCTCGGGAAGATAGGATTCGATGCGAAGGGCGATGTATCGGCACCGGGGTATGTCTTCTACGAGTGGTCAAAGGGCGGTTATGACTATTACAAGTGACCTGACCGTTCACAGCTGACAAAAAAAGCCCGGCCAAGTAGGCCGGGCTTTTTATATCTGATTGGGGAGGCTCAGCTGGTTTTCTTGCGGCTGCCTACTTTTTCACCCTTTTTACGTCCGAGGCCAATCTGCTTGGCGAAATTTGAACGTTGTTTTGCGTAATTGGGGGCGACCATCGGGTAGTCCGCAGGCAATCCCCATTTTGCGCGGTATTCCTTGGGGGAGAGGCCGTAAACGGCGCGGATATGGCGTTTCAGCATTTTGAGCTGTTTGCCGTCTTCGAGGCACACGAGGTAGTCCGGTGTTATCGAACGACGGATAGGGACGGCGGATTTCAGTACTTCTGCCGGTCCGTTTCCGATTTCACCGATCGCCAGTAATGACGCATAAACCGTATTTATGACTTCAGGCACCTGAGTTACAGAAATTGCATTGTTGCCGACATATGCAGAAACAATATCGACGGCCATCTGCATTATTTCAGATGTGTTGGGTTCAGTTTTGCCTTCTTCTGTCATGTCGTCCCTGATTTCATGCAAATCACGAAAACTCGTAATCGCATGGCTAAAGATGATTGTCAAACAAACAATATATACAATATTTATTGTATATATTGTTTGTATATCGCGATTGTATAACGTGGTGTTTCGTTTTAATCTGGGG
>CAJQLI010000027.1 GCA_905479125.1 uncultured Alphaproteobacteria bacterium
AGCGGTGACTGGGATGCCGATTTCGCATTCACGCAGGACGTCGGCAAGGCGTTCCTGGACGTTTATCCGCGCATCGTCTCGGCCCATATGAACGAGCCGTGGACGGCGGAACAACGTGAGCATCAGCTGATCCGGCGCGGCCGATACGTCGAATACAATTTGCTCCACGACCGCGGTACGATTTTCGGCCTGAAAACCGGCGGCAACGTGGATGCCATCCTGATGTCGCTGCCACCCGAAGTTAAGTGGCCCTGAGCCTGAGCCTGAGCCTTAGTCGTGGCCGTGGCGGCCGCCGCGGGGGCCGAGATGACCGGGACCCTGATCGTGAATGCGCGGCCGACCGCCATGCCTTCCACCACCTGGCGTGCCTTTGCGAAAACTGCTGTTGGGCGTGCCGACAAAAGACCGCGGGACAAAGGGAAAACCCTCCGTCAGAAAATATGCGAATATGCCATCGGGATATTCCGGCGTCACCGTAAAGCGGGCATTGGATTCGTTCAGATCGCCGGCACTGTCGACATACTGCCAGTCATTGACGAACGATCCGTCATAGCGCCCGCCGGGGCCATCGGGACGTGTACCGCTTTTAAGCCGCCAGCCCGACCGTAGTTGTTTGATGCCTTTGGATGGGTCCTTCGGATCGGAATAGCCATAGAGCGCATAGATCGGAAATCCGTCAGCCGCATAGCCGACCAGCGGCGAGTGTGCGTCGGGCGACAGTGACGTCAGCATCCCCTTTGGCAGCCCGTGATAATGATAGGCGCCATTGGGCTGGACGTGAGCATTATTCTGATCGAGGCCCAGATTAATCTTTCCGGAAAGCGCCTCGTACCGCCAACCGGAGCGGCGGTCGTTTTGCCAGTACTCCGCCGTGCCCGGGTCGAACGGCACACCGTTCAGGGCGACACCGAAACTCATCCCGCGCCGCATCGGCACCGGCCGGTTCGCCGCAACCGGGTTCATCGGCACCCGGTAGGCATGGCTCTGGGGCGCAATCGCATTGGGGTTTCCCCGGTTCGGAAATGCGCCGACATCATGTTGCGGAATCCCGTTCGACCGGATTATCCGCATATCGCCATCGGCGCGGATCGAAACTTTGTTCTCGTGTGCACCGGCGCTCCGTGTTGCCGGCAGGGCCGCCGCCGCCGCGGCAAGAAGGCCCATCACCGCCAATGTATAACTATTCGTTTTGACCGCCATCTTGCCTCCTGACACGCAATGTTTTGCGCGACGCCTGTGGATGGTGTACCGATTGACGCTCTATTAGTTGGGTATCGGGAACCAGGTATCAATATGAAACGATTACGCATATCTGCTTTGGCCCTCGCGGGATTACTTATGATCCTGGCATCCGGCGGAGCGCAGGCCGCCGACCTCGGCATCAAGGCGTTCTTCGGAAATTTCCAGGGCGGCGGTGTCGCGGAAAACGACGACAGCCTTTATTTCGGCGTCACGGCGCGCGACTTCGATGTCGATATCCAGCCGACAGGCCAGGGATTTTCCGTCAAATGGACCAGCGTTATTCGCGGCGGCGGCACACCCGGAAAACCGGAAACACGCCGCAAGACATCCACCCGGACATACAAGCCGTCGACACGCCCCGGCATCTGGGAAGCCGACAAGTCCCAAGACCCGGTGAATGGCGGCGAGCTGAGCTGGGCACGCGTCATCGGCAATACGCTCACCGTCTTTCTGATGTCGGTGCGCAAAGACGGCGCCTATGAGCTGCAACAATACGATCGCAAAATTCTGCCGACCGGTATGGAACTGGTGTTCACTCGGGTGCGGGATGGCGACACGGTACGCACCGTGAAGGGGCGGCTGGTCAAAGTCGGTCGCTAGACTCCGCTCACCCGCTGAAAAGAAACATCTCCCGTCGTCTGCGCCTCGACAACCAGCTCACGTAACTCCCGGCGAAGCACCTTGTTCGTTGAATTCCTGGGGAGATCTCTGGCAAAGAAATACGCCTTCGGCCGCTTGAAACCGGCAAGCGGCGAGTTCCTGCAATTCAAGTCGATGCTGGCAGCGGTCGCCGCCGGGTCCTGCGGGATACCGGCGATCACGGCCACAACCATTTGCCCCCATGTGGGATCCGGCACCCCCACGACACTGACGGACCGGGCAGCCGGATGCCCCTCCAGTATCATTTCCACTTCCTCGGGGTGAATACTCTCACCGCCGGACCGGATCATATCATCCACGCGCCCGACAATTGTCATGTCCCCGTTATCTTCCCGGCGGAAAACATCACCCGTGAAATACCAGCCGTCCCGCAGTTTTTCGGACGTCGCATCCGGCCGCCCGAGATACTCGACAAACACCGTGCCTGCCGTCGAATCAACGATCAGTTCTCCTTCTTCTCCAGAGGCGACAATATCGTCGGGGCCATCACCACCGACACGTATGATCCGCGCCCGGCAGAAATAGGCCGGACGCAACGTCGCGTGCTGGCCCACGGGGTCCGGATTTGACAACGAACACATGGTTTCGGTCGTGCCGTAAATATGTCGAACCTTTCCGCCCCACTCCGCATCTATATGCGCAAGAAGGTCGGGGTCGATCGTGATCCCGCCGTACAGAACGACTTCCAGGGACGCCATTTTTTCAGGCGTATAATTACCGGCGCCCGTCAACGCCTGGAACATTGTCGGCACACAGAATGCGAAAGTGATCTTTTCATCATGGATCAGGTCGACGATCACCGGTGGGCTGAACTCGGAAACGACGAAATATGTCCCGTTGAAGGCAAGCGTGACCAGAAACACACCGAAAAACCCGATCACGTGGCTGAGGGGCATACAGCCAAGTGCCCGATTATGCGTACCCTGACGCAACCCGCCCTGCGAAGACAGAAAGACAAGGCGGTGTTCGGTCGTTCGCTGGTTCAGAACAACTGCCTTGGGCAGACCCGTCGTACCGGACGTATAGAACAGAAACGCAATATCCGTCTCTGCCGGCTTCTCGTAGGTTCCGAGAGATGCCGCGTCGGCACGACAGGCGGCGAAGCTCCGGGCGGAACCGATCTCAGCACCGACCGCCCAGATGGGCGCACCGTCAGGCAACGCCTTTTCGATCACCTGCGTCAATGCCGGATCCGGCTGGATAATAGCGGCATCGACCTCGCTCGTTCTGCACAGACCGGCGATTTCATCAGGTTTCAGCCGGAAATTGAGGACCGCCGGCACCGCATTCAAACGCATCAGCGCTAGGATCGCGATACAGTGTTCCCACACACCCGGCAAAGCGATCGCGACCCGCACGCCCCGGCCAATTCCCCTCGCCGCAAACCCGGCAGCAACCGCATCAACCTCCGCAATCAGCTCTGCATAGGTCAACCGCCGGTCGGTGCGATCATCGATGAGTGCGGGGTGCATGGGCGTCCGCTCAGCAGCCATCCACAATAGTTCGTAGCCGGTATGCATTGCTTCCTCCGTTTTGTTGAAATGGTTTCACAGTGTGCCGACGGAATCCAGACGCCCATACCCTTTTCGAACCGGGGCGCCACAGCTATGGTTGCGATACGGGGAGAAACCACATGACGAACTCAGAAAAAAGTAACAGCCTGCGATCCTGGATCGAGACACTCGAAGCCGCGGATCAGCTGAAAAGAATTACCGCGCGCGTCGACTGGGACGAGGAAATCGGCGCGATCACGCGAGCGAACATGGCCTTGGGCGGCCCGGCACTGATTTTTGAGAATATCCGCGATCATACCGACACGCTGTGTACGCGGCTGATGACCTGCGGGCTGTCGACACGGGAACGCACGGCCATCATGGCCGGGCTGCCGCCTGAAACATCGGACAAGGAACTGGTCCGTCATTTCAAGGATCGTTACCGCGAACCGCTGCCCCCCGTCTCTGTCGAAAGTGGTCCCGTAAAAGCCAATATCCTGCGCGACAACCAGATCGACCTCGGCCAGTTCCCCGCGCCACGCTGGTTCGGGTCGGACGGCGGCCGCTATATCGATACTTATTGCGGCGTCGTCACCAAGGATCCGGAAACCGGGCGGGCGAATGTCGGGCTGTATCGCGGCATGGTCGCCGGGCGCAACAAGATCGCCAAGTTGATGATGCCGACCCAGGGCTGGGGCGGTCATTTCGGCAAGCACGGCAATAGCGGCGAGAAAATGCCGGTCGCACTGGTCCATGGCTGGCACGATGTATTGCCGTTCTGCGCCGGGAGCCCGTTTCCGCGCCGGATCTGCGAATGGGACATGATGGGCTCTATTCTCGGCAAACCGGTCGAACTGGTAAAATGCGAAACCGTTGATCTGGAAGTGCCGGCAAACGCCGAGTTCGTCATCGAAGGGTATATCGACCCGAACCCGGAAACCTTCGTCATGGAAGGCCCGTTCGCCGATTATCCCGGCCATGAAGGCGGCGCTCCGTCACCCAAACCGGTGCTGCAGATCGAATGCATCACCCACCGGGACAACCCCATCATGCGCGGTGCGCTGGAAGGTGCACGTCCCGGGTTCCCGAGCGAAGATTCCACGCTATGTGCTTATTCATGGTCTGCGATCGCCTGGAATATGCTCGAAGATGCGGGCGTCGATGGCGTGCTCGACGTCTGGATGCCACCGGTCGTTACCGGCATGAATATCGTGATCCAGATTCAAAAACGCTATCACGGCCATGCCCAGCAAATTGCCAACACCCTGTGGGGGACGTCCGCCGGTCAGTGGTTCTTCAAGAATGTGATGGTCGTCGAGGAAGATATCGACCTGCGCGACTGGGAAGCCCGTGAATGGGCCATGGCATTCCGTGTAAACGCAGGCGAAGACGGCGTAACGACATTCGGCCCCAGTTTCGGCTCGGTACTGGACCCGTCAACCCGACCGGAACACGTGAATATCCGGAAATTCGGCACGGCACGATGGACACGCGTTCTGATCGACGCGACCCGCAACTGGACGTTCGAGCGAAACCCCGACTGGGGCGGACGCCGCATGTCACCCATCGCGGCGATGGACCCGGAACTGGAACGCAGGATCGCCGGACGCTGGGACGAATACGGGATCGGCGTGGACTATCTGGATGACGAAATGCGCGAACGCCTCACCCTGGAGGAACTGCGCAAAAGGTTCCCCGACGCCTAAACGCCCGCCTCCCGGAAGCGCTTGATCACAGGCCAAGAGATCAGCGGCGACGCATCATCAGGCGCAACCGTTCCAGACACCCGTCGCGATCCGGCCTGAAAGCCTGCTCGACCCACCATTCTTCGACATCTTCAAGAAGATCGCCGACCCGGGGGCCTTCTTCGATACCCGCCGCGATAATGTCTTCACCGGTCAGATGGAAATCAGGTGGAACCCAGTCATGGGCGGCATCCCATGTCGCTTTCCAGTCAAGGATATTGCCCGCCGCGACGGATGGGTCGCGAGCGATCTGATCAGCCCAGTCGAGCAGGATAAGGTCCTGAAAAAAATCGACACCGAGCATGTAGAGAGACCGGCGCAACGCAAGTTCAGGCATCCCGGCACGCGATTCTCCGCGGCTGGCGCTCAGGTTATCCAGACGGGAAGTATCTGCCCGCGACAACCGAAGGCGGGTCGCGATCTGAGACGCTTCCTGGCGGTTGGGCTGGATCAGTGCGGTCAGACGGCGAACAGGTTCCGGCGCGACCTTCAGCATACCCTCAAGCGCCGCCATGGCCTGCAACCTGGATGTCGACCGTCCGACGGGAAGCAGAAGTCGAAGTATTCGGGCTTCTTCCATCAGCGCAAAGACCTGCATCGGCTCAACCACCACCAATATCCGGGCCATTTCCTGCCAGACCCGCTCACCCGACAGTTTTTCAACATGGGTGGCGGCGTCGCGGCACGCCTGCAGCGCCTCCCCGTCGGGTACAGTCGATGCATAATTCGCATGGAACCGGAAAAAACGAAGAATCCGCAAGTAGTCTTCGGCAATTCGTTCTGCGGCATCACCGATAAACCGCACCCGCCCGGCACGCAGGTCAGGCAGACCGCCAACATAGTCGTAAACGGTACCGTCAGGGTCTGCAGACAGGGCATTCATGGTAAAATCGCGCCGTCCCGCATCGACCGACCAGTCATGCGTGAATTGCACGGCTGCCCGTCGGCCATCAGTTTCAACATCCTGACGCAACGTGGTGATCTCGAACGGGCGATGCTCCGGGATTGCCGTAATCGTGCCGTGATCAAGCCCGGTCGGAACCGCCCTGATTTTCCGCGCGCCCAGCAGTTCGATTACACGCGCAGGCTCTACATCGGTGGCCAGGTCAATATCGCTGACAGGGCGGCCAAGAATCGCATCGCGCACACATCCGCCGACGAAACGGACGGAACCACCACCCGCCGTGATCGCATCGAAGAGGGCGCGCGTGTCTGCCGCGCCCATCCAGTCGGCGGGCGTGATTTTCTCAACGGCTGTCACTTCTGATTTTGTTGTCGTAAACGCATTTTTTCTTCGTCCAGCTGCCGTTCTATCTCTTTCGCATCGATGCCTTTATAGGGCTCATCCGCAAATTTATGCTGGAACAGCAGAAACAGTCCAACGGTCACGACCATCAGCCCGAATCCGATCCCCAGCAGTTTCCCGCGCGGCGCCTTCTCGAAGTCGGGCGGCACCTGATCTCCGGTTTGTGGATCGATCTTGGGTTGCCCTGCGAACACGCGCCACACGAACCAACCAACGAAAGGTAGAAGCAAAGGAATAACGGTAAGTAAAAGCAGACGGATCATGATTTTCCCAACGTGTTTCTAAGTGCAACGAGCAGGCGCGCCGTCAGACCCCAGATGTAGTAGCCATTATAGGGCATGACATAAAACTGCCGCTCAAGGCCTTTAATCAGGCGTGTTTCGATCTTGTGATTATCCGGATCAAGGACAAACGGGAGCGGCACTTCGAAAATGGTGGCAACCTCACCGGGGTCGGGCACAAGATCGACGGTCGGCTCTATCAAACCAACGACGGGCGTTACATGGAACCCGGTTCCGGTGGTCCGCTGTCCGAGCCGGCCGACAATTTCAACCCGGTCGCGTGGCAGGCCTATTTCTTCCTCCGCTTCGCGAAGGGCCGTATCTTCTGCGCTCCCGTCATGCGGCTCGGACTTGCCGCCGGGAAAGGAAATCTGGCCTGCGTGGCTTCTGAGATGCGCCGTCCGCTGCGTCAGCAAAACGGTCATCCCCTCCGAGCGTTCAACAATCGGCACGAGCACGGCGGCCGACGTGATGCGTTCGGGCGTTACGTCATCGCTCTGTGACACCCAGCCATATGCCGTATCGCCGTCATCAAGCGACGGCGGATCTATTCCCGGACCGTGGAATGACTCGACGATGTGTTCTCGGACGATATCTTCGCGTGCCACGGGAATACCCTGCTCACTCATCTTCAGTGGATCCGATTTCGAAAAATACACCATTGCTCCAGACGCCCATAACGGAGGTTCCGCCCTGTACCCGCATTTCTGCAAGTTCCACGAGATCGTAAAACACCGACCGTGTTATCAGCGCTTCGAGACCGTCTCGTACCATTACATAGGGCGCGGGCTCCCTGGTGTCAGGATCAATCTCCACCCGAACCGGATTATCCGTCCCGGCGGTCACAATTTCGTCAATATTGGTTCGAAAGGTCAGAACCTGATCCCGGCCCTGGCCGTCGACCGTCATTTCCACGGCGGCAAACGGTGCGTCATCAACTGTGATCCGGCACATCTCAGCGGGTGTAATCAGACAGAAATCCCCGGCTTCGTCACGATTCAGCAAAGACGCAAACAGCTTTACCAGCGGTTTGCGGCCTATCGGCGACCCCATGTAATGCCAGGTCCCGTCACGGGCGATACGCATATCGATGTCACCGCACATTTGCGGCCCATCCGCCGTGGCAGAATTAATGCTGCCTTTGCCCTTGCTTTGAGACAGGGCGCGTTCAAGATTAGTAAGTGAATTCGCCGACATACGCCTTTAATACCCTATTCCAGAGGATCGTCGTGACCGATATTGAAACCACCGTACAAACCGCAACTGCCGCGGGCGACCCGTCTGCCCGACTCGTCTCCGAAGTAGAGGCCCTGGGCCAGCGCATGGCCGCCGTAAAAGAAAACATCGGGCGCGTCATATTTGGCCAGCATGACGTTATAGATCAGACACTTATAACACTTCTGGCGGGCGGGCACGCGCTTCTTGTCGGCTATCCCGGCCTCGGAAAAACCCGGCTCGTCGATGCCCTTGGCACTGTGCTCGGCCTCGAAGACAAACGCGTTCAATTTACGCCCGACCTGATGCCCCCGGATATTCTCGGCTCCGAAGTTCTTGAAGAAGACGATACCGGGCGCCGGTCTTTCCGCTTTATCAAGGGTCCGATCTTCGGTCAGTTGCTGATGGCCGACGAAATCAACCGCGCCAGCCCCCGCACCCAGTCGGCCCTGCTGCAGGCGATGCAGGAATACAAAGTCTCCATCGCCGGACAGAACTATGACCTGCCGAAGCCTTTTCACGTCCTGGCAACCCAGAATCCGCTAGAGCTCGAAGGCACCTACCCCCTGCCCGAAGCGCAGCTCGACCGCTTCCTGCTGCAGGTGGAAGTCGGCTACCCGGACGAGGAGTCCGAAAAGAAAATGCTGATGGCGACCACCGGTGTCGCGGATGCAAAGGCCGAACAGGTGCTGACCGCCGAAGATCTCGTAGCGGCACAACGGCTCGTGCGCTCGGTTCCCGTCGGCGACGCCGTCGCTGATGCGATCCTGAAACTGGTTCGCGCCGGCAGGCCGAACGAATCAGGTGATCCTGAAATCCGCAACCACCTGTCCTGGGGACCGGGACCCCGCGCCAGTCAGGCGCTGATGCTCGCGACCCGGGCACGGGCGCTTCTTAACGGCCGGTTTGCACCCTCGATCGACGACGTCATCGCCCTCGCACCACCGGTCCTCCGCCACCGTATGGCCCTGACGTTCTCGGCGCGTGCGGACGGCATCACCATCGACGACATTATCGCACGACTTTGTGCGCCGCTCGGGTGAGAGCCCCCCGGCCTGTCATTAACGAGACCCTCGCGCCGATAGAAGTACAGCGCGCTGCGGACGAATCCGCCTCGACGCTGCCGCCTCTGCTGGTCAAGGCGGAACGGGTCGCGACAATTGTGGCCCAGGGCGAGCACGGACGGCGACGGGCAGGTACCGGCGACAGTTTCTGGCAGTACCGTCGCTACCAGCCGGGCGATCCGGCGCAAAGTATCGACTGGCGACAATCCGCAAAGACGCAGCTTGAATATGTCCGGGAGAACGAATGGGAGGCAGCACAGAACATTTATCTTTGGGCTGACCGCTCACCGTCAATGAACTGGCACTCGGACCCGGAACTGCCCACCAAGGCGGAACGCGCCGCGGTAATTGTCCTGGCGCTCGCCTCGTTGCTGGTGCGGGGCGGCGAACGTATCGCGCGCCTCGGCACCGGGGAGCGTCCGGCGCGTGGCCGCGCCGTGCTGTCACGCCTGGCGGCGGAACTGACGCAGGAAGGCATCACGGGGACGGGAATGCCGCCGCTTGAACAGGTGCGGCGGCACAGCAGGATCGCGATGGTCGGTGACTTTCTGAATCCGATCAACGAAATCGAACCCATCGTCAGGTTCTTTTCGCAGCAGGGAAATAGCGGACATATCGTCCAGGTATGCGACCCGGCGGAAGAAACGCTCCCGTTCATGGGACGCACGCAATTCGAGGGCCTCGAAGGAGAAGGTGCAACGCTGATCGGCCGCGCTGAAGCCGTCCGGGATGAATATACCGCGCTAATGAATGCGCATCGCGACGCATTGACCGATATCTGTCGATCCAACGGATGGACATTCACCGTACACCGCACAGACAGGCCGGTGGAATCGACGCTTCTAACGCTTCATACGCTGATGTCCGAAATGGAGCGCCCCTGAGATGCTGGAGTTCGGCAGCTTCGCCTTCACATCACCCTGGCTTCTGACGGCCCTGATCGCTTTGCCGGCATTGTGGTTTCTGCTGCGTGTAACACCGCCCTCGCCGCGCCTGGTGAGTTTCCCCCCGATGCGCCTGCTGCTGACGTTGCGTCCCAATGAAGAAACGCCATCACGGACGCCCTGGTGGCTGATCCTGCTGCGCATGCTGCTCGCCGCGCTGGTAATCTTCGCGCTGGCCCATCCGCTCCTTAATCCCGGCGCGGCTTTACGCGGATCCGGGCCACTGGTGCTCATCATCGATGACGGCTGGGCGTCGGCGGCAAACTGGCCTCTGCGTGTCGAGAAAATCAATCAGCTACTGGACCAGGCGGAACGGGAAAACAGACCGGTACGCATTCTCTCGACCGCACCCAGGATGCCGGGCGAGCCGATCCAGGTAAGCAATCTTCTGCGTGCCGACGCCGCACGGCAAATCACGGCAGGTCTTCAGCCGAAACCCTGGCCGGTAGACCGTGCACAATCCCTCGCCGCCATACGCGCGATCGAGATCGAAGGCTCGGCCCACATCGTCTGGCTGGCAAACGGTATCGGAGGTCCCGATACAGCGCCGCTCGCCGAACACCTGCAAACCCGCGGCGGCGTCCAACTGCTGGAACAAACCGTTCCCGCGCGATCACTTCTGGTCCGTGCACCAAAATCTGAAAACGATGTCATGGAAGTCCCGCTGCTGCGGGTGCCGGGACGTCTTGAACAAGCAACCTGGGTTCGCGCGGTATCCGACGACGGCCGCCTGATAGCCCGCGAACAAGCGCGGTTCGCATCGGGCGAGGGTTCAGCGTCCGTCCGGCTCACCTTGCCCGGCGAACTTCGCAACGATGTCGCGCGGATAGAAATCGAGGATAGCGGCAGTGCCGGCGAAGTCTTCCTGGTGGATGAACGCTGGCGACGCCGGCCCGTCGGTATCGTGTCGGGTGACATTGCCGAGGCGGAGCAGCCCCTGCTGTCATCCATATATTTCCTGGAACGTGCACTCCGCCCGTTCGCAGAAGTCCGCCGGGGAAGTGTGTCCGATCTGTTCAAACGCGAGATCGCGGTCGTCGTACTGGCAGACATCGGAAAGCTGATAGATACCGACCGGGAATCGCTGGATGCCTGGATGAAGAATGGTGGCGTGACGCTGCGCTTTGCCGGGCCCCGCCTTGCCGCCGGCGGCGACGATATGATTCCGGTCCAGTTGCGCGGCGGCGGCCGTGTCATCGGCGGCGCAATGTCCTGGGCTGAACCCGCACGGCTCCTGCCGTTCGAAGAAACAAGCCCGTTTGCCGGCATCCAGGCGCCGGCAGATGTCCGTATCAACCGCCAGGTCCTCGCGGAGCCCGCGCTCGACCTCAACCAGAAAACCTGGGCGCGCCTGTCGGACGGCACACCGCTCATTACCGCGGAGAAACGCGGGCGCGGTTGGCTGATTTTATTTCACACGACGGCGAACACGGACTGGTCGAATATCCCGCTATCGGGCCTGTTCGTTGATCTGCTGCGTCGCATCGTCGGTTTAAGCGCCGGGGTTGTCAGCGACGACCAGACCAGCCTGTTGCCGCCACTTCAGACCCTCGACGGTTTCGGCCGCCTTGGTTCTCCGTCGAGCGAAGCGGTCAGTATTGCCGCCAGGGATTTCGACAAGACGCGGCCGGGTCCGGCAAATCCGCCTGGTTACTATGGCCTCGACGCGGGCCGTCGTGCGCTGAACCTCTCCGGCTCGATCACTTCCCTGCAGCCGATGAACGATGTCCCTCCCGGGGTTGAACGGGCCGGCTTCGTTTCCGCACCAGCCGTCGATTTCAAGCCCTGGCTGCTGCTAGCGGCATTGATCCTTGCGCTTGTCGATCTTCTTGTCAGTTTTTTCCTGCGCGGATTCGTCAATTTTCGACGCCTCGGCCGGTCGGGCGCAGCGATGGTTTTGGCCGGTCTTCTGACTGTCCCGGCTCCATACAAGGCGCAGGCCCAGAGTACAGGTCCTGACCTCGCGCAAGCCCCCACGTTCACACCGACACCGGGCCAATCGACGCCGGAAAATTCAACGCCGGGAAATTCAACAAGACCGCCGACCGGCCCTGATGCTGTCGCGCTTGCAGCAACACTGAAAACCCGGCTTGCATTCGTCCTTACGGGGAATCGCGCGCTGGATGATACGACCGAAGCCGGCCTTAAGGGGCTGAGCGATATTCTGAGGCGGCGCACCGCCATTGAAGCGGCAGACCCGATAGCCGTAAGGGTTGAAACAGATGAACTGACGTTCTTTCCGCTGCTTTATTGGGCGGTATCTCCTCGTCAGCCGCTCCTGACAGATCAGGTCCGCGGCAAACTGAACCAGTACCTGAAAACCGGTGGCACTATTCTGTTCGACACGCGGGAGCGCGGCGGTTTCGCATCTGACGCTACCGGTGGCGTCGGTGCCGCGGGACTTCATCTGCGCCGGCTTATGCGCGGTCTCGACGTACCTGCACTTACACACGCGCCCCAGGACCATGTCCTGACAAAGGCGTTTTACCTGCTCAACGATTTCCCCGGCCGATGGGCTGGCGGGGCCGTCTGGGTCGAACGCCGTGGCGGACGCCACAATGACGGGGTTTCCTCCGTGATTATCGGCTCCAATGACTGGGCCGGCGCCTGGGCAGTCGACAGCCTGGGCCGCCCGATGGCCGCGGTCGTACCAGGGGGCGAACGCCAACGGGAGATGGCCTATCGGTTCGGCGTCAACTGGGTGATGTACGCGCTTACCGGCAATTACAAAACCGATCAGGTTCACGTCCCCGCCATCATCGACCGGCTCGGTCAGTAACATGTTGAGTATCGCCTTCGCCCCAATGTTCTCATGGCCGGTTCTCGCCGTACTGGCCGCCCTTACAATTGCCCTGGCCGGGTTCGGACTCTGGCGAAGGGCGCGGGGAACAAGCCTGCGCTTCCTGACCGCAGCGGTCCTGCTGGCAACGATGGCGAACCCGGTACTCGTCGAACAGGAACGCATTCTCAACAAGGATGTCGTTGCCATCGTGGTCGACGAATCCGCGTCTCAGAAAATAGGTGAGCGCGCAGGCCAGACGGAAGAAGCAGTCACATCGCTGACCGAAAATCTTCAGCGCATGCGCGACGTTGATATTCGCGTCATTCGCGCCGGAAAACCGGACGAAAACCGGACGGCTCCCGTGGATGGGACCCGTTTGTTCGAAGACGTTCAGCGGGCACTCGCGAGCGTCCCGAAAAACCGGATCGGCGGTACATTCCTGATCACCGACGGCCAGGTACACGATGCCCCGGCCGAAGGTATCAAGTCCCTGGTTCCGGGACCGATACATACGCTTCTGACCGGTTCCCCGAAAGAACGAGACAGGCGGCTGGTCGTCGAGAATGCGCCGCGCTTTGGCCTTGTCGGTAAAACCGTCGAAATCGAAGTCCTGGTGAGAGATCATAACGGTCGGGGCGATGGCGACACCGCGCAGGTCACAATTGTCCAGCACGGCAAGCAGGACCGCGTTGTCACCATACCGGTCGGGAGGCCCCAGAAAATAAGCCTGGAGATCGATCACGCGGGCGCCAACATCCTCCAGCTTGAAGCCTCGCCGCTGGCCGGGGAAATAACGGCGATGAACAACCGCACCGTCGTCCAGGTCAACGGCGTTCGCGAAAGACTTCGGGTTCTGCTGGTATCGGGAGAACCCCACCCCGGTGAGCGCGTGTGGCGAAATTTCCTGAAAGCAGACCCATCAGTTGATCTCGTACACTTTACGATCCTGCGACCACCGGAAAAACAGGATGCAACACCGGTGCGCGAATTATCCCTGATCGCGTTTCCCATTCGCGAACTTTTCGAGGTCAAAATCAAGGAATTCGACCTGATCATCTTTGACCGGTATCGCCGCCGCGGCGTACTTCCCGGAATTTACCTGGAAAACATCGTCCGCTATGTCGAGGAAGGCGGGGCTGTTCTCACCGCCGCGGGCCCCGCTTTCGCTTCCTCTCTCAGCCTGTCACGTTCCGCACTCGGCGACATCCTGCCGGGGGCACCCACGGGGAACGTTATCGAACGCGGACTGAAACCCACGATAACGGAAAGCGGCAACCGGCATCCGGTGACCTCGGAGCTGGGTGGAGCGGCGAACGACGCGCCTCGCTGGGGCCGCTGGTTCCGCCAGGTCGAGGCGACAAAAACCCGCGGCCAGACGTTGATGAACGGCGTCGGCGACAACCCGTTGCTCATTCTGGACCGGATCGGCGAAGGGAGGGTGGCACAGCTTCTGAGCGATCACATCTGGCTCTGGGCACGCGGCTTTGAAGGTGGCGGCCCGCATTCGGAAATTCTCCGCCGACTGGCTCACTGGCTGATGAAAGAGCCGGACCTTGAAGAGGAAGATCTCCGCGCAGTCGTAGAAGGCCGAAACCTTGCAATAATCCGGCGCAGCGTGTCCGACGATCTCCCCGAGGTCGAGGTCACACTGCCGTCAGGTGCGACGAAAAACATTGCGCTGAAAAAGACGACCGGCGGACGGGCGCGCGGAATTATCCCCGCGGACGAAGTGGGTATCTACCGGCTTAATGACGGCACACGGACCGCCGTGGCCGCCGTTGGAAACGTAAACCCCAAGGAATTTTCAGACATGCGCGCAACCCCGGCTCTGCTGGCGGCGGTCGCTACCGCATCCGGGGGAGGCACCCATTGGCTGGAAAACGGCGCACCGACACTGCGCCGGGTTCGGGCCGATCGCAAACCATCTGGTGCGAACTGGATGGGCGTGGTTGCCAACCGGGATTTCCGGGTCGCCAGTATACGCGAAACATCCATGTTTCCCGCACTGCTGGTCCTTCTGCTCGGGCTCGGCGCGCTGATGTTGGCCTGGCGACGCGAAGGGTGCTAAGTCGGCGGCCACAACCGCTCGTGATCGGATCGCTTCCTCCCTTTCACTGACACTCAGCGCACCGGCAAAACGCAGTCACCCGCTGTTGCATTAAATTGACTGTTTTCTTTCCAGGTGCTTC
>CAJQLI010000028.1 GCA_905479125.1 uncultured Alphaproteobacteria bacterium
GGACCTTGCCCGCACGCTGGCCGATGCCGGCAAAACGGCGCTGTTCATTACCCATGACCTTGTCGAAGCGGTCGCGCTGTCGGATCGGGTCCTCGTGATGAGCCAGCGTCCGGGCCGGATCATCGACGAGATCGATGTTGATATTCCGGATCGCGATAATCCGATGGAGCGTCGGAAAGATCCAAAGATCGGCAATTACGTGGCGCAGCTGATGTCGCTGCTTCACGTGGATGAGGCTGAGCTCCAGCAGGACTGACGAAACGTGACGAGACGAGATTGGACGAGACAAAACGATACTGAACCGCACTTTACTGAAACCGACGGCATGACTTTAACAGGGAGACCCATCATGCACTTTACCAAGAAACTCATCGCCGCCTCCGCGGCGGCCATAGCGATTGCCGGCATGGCGACCGTTCCCGCCAACGCCGCCGAGAAGGTCAATTACTTGCTCCCGGCACCGGGCTTCCTGCCCGCATTTGCCCCTTGGCAGCTCGCCAAATACAAGGGCTTCTACGCAGAAGAAGGCCTGGAAGTTACGTTCCAGCGCGCCAAGGGTGGCGTTGATGTCGCCAAGCAGGTTGGTGTCGGCAACGCTCCGATCGGCGGCGGCATTGGCGATACCTCGCTTCTGGTCCGGCCGAACGGTATTCCGGTTCGTTCCGTCGCGATCATGGGCGGCGGCTCGCTCGTCCAGCTCGTCGCGCGCGCCGACCGCAACATCAACTCTGTCGAAGACCTGAAAGGCAAGACCATCACGGTCATGTCCTATCAGGACACGACGTTCTTCGCGGCCCAGGGCATTCTTGCCTCGCGCGGGCTGACCCGGAACGATGCCAACATTCAGGCCGCCGGTCCGCAGGGTGTCTGGAAGCTGTTCGTCCAGGGCAAGGCCGACGCCATGATGGGTGTGCCTGACTGGATCGGCATCGCCAGGGGTGCCAAGGTCGACATGAAGATATTCAATGCGATGGATTACTTCCCGTCGATGGCACAGGCGATCCTCGCCTCCGACGAGATGATTGCGAAAAACCCCAAGCTCATCCAGGGCCTGGTGCGAGCGACCCTTAAGGGGCTGAAGATGATCATGGACGATCCGGCAGCGGCTGCGGCTGAATATGTGAAGGCTGTTCCGCGTTGGAAGGTCGGCCCGATGACCGGCACGTTCAAGCTCTACAACCAGTACACCTATCCGGGACAGAAAGTCCTTGGCGAGATGGACGAAGCGCGCCTGGCGAAGCTGCAGGATTTCTATCTGAAATCCGGCTTCATCAAGAAGAAGTCCGACGTGAAAGACCTCTACACGAACCAGTTCGTCAAATAGGTCGTCGCATATCAACAGAATATCCCGGAGCGCCCGCCATTCCGGCGCTCCGGGGCTCGATCACGATACAAAGATTTTAGCAGGTCCCGCCTATGAATTCCGCCTTTACGCCGCCGCGTATCGCCGCAAGCCTCGCCATACTGGTCATTTTTCTGGCCGGGTGGGAGTGGGGCCCCGATCTGCTCGGCGTGGAAACCTACATCATCCCGCCACTATCTTCGGTGGTCGAAGGCCTGCTGGACATGTTCCGGGCCGACAGGTTGTGGATGCATATTGGCGTGACGACCTTTGAAGTCATCCTTGGGTTTGTCCTCGGCTCCCTGCTTGGCATGGTCGGCGGATACGCGCTTGGCATGTCGGTTACCGCCGAGGTCGTTTTGTCACCTTATATTCTCGCACTTCAGATTGCGCCGAAGGTCGCCTTCGCGCCGCTTTTCGTGCTGTGGTTCGGCTTCGGCCTGGAGCCGCGCATACTGATCGCCGTGCTGATCGTATTTTTCCCGGTCCTGATCAACGTCATGACCGCTGTCCGGAATATCGATCCCGACCTGATCAACCTTGCGCGCTCTTTCAAGGCGAGCCGGATGCAGGTGTTTTGGAAAATCCAGGTGCCGGCCTCGATGCCGCCGATGTTCGCCGGCCTGCGGATTGGCGCAACGCTGGCTGTAATCGGCGTGGCTGTCGGCGAGTTCGCCGGAGGGAATACCGGTGTGGGATATCTTATCGTTCTTACAGCGGGAGCGGCGGAAACCGCCAAAGTCTTCGCCGCGATCTTCGTACTCACAATGATCGGCATCATCGCCTATTGGCTGGTGATCCTGCTTGAGAACCGCGTATTGCACTATATGCCGAGCCGCGAGCAACGCGGCTTCTGAGGGATCGTTTTTATCGAATTTGCTCCAGGAATTCAGGGAGAGAGACATGACCGATAACACCATGACCGATAACACAGTGACCGAAGAAGCGATCAAAGCACGCGTGGCCCTTGGCCCGTTGAATCGCTGGTGGCCGGTTGTCGCAAGCTGGATGGTGACAGATACGCCGCTCGGCCTGACGCGACTGGGGGAAAAGATCGTCCTCTGGCGCGACAAGGACGGCTCGGTCCATTGCGTTGAAGATCGCTGTCCGCACCGGGGTGCGCGCCTGTCGATGGGCTGGAACCTCGGCGACCGGATCGCCTGCTGGTATCACGGTGTCGAGGTTGGCGGAGACGGCGTGGTCAAGGATGTGCCGGCGGTCGGGGAATGCCCGCTGGTCGGCGAGAAATGCATCAAGTCCTACCCGGTATTCGAGCACATGGGCGGTATCTTTGCATGGTTCGGTGATGAGCTGCACGAGGAGGCCGGTGAATTCGCGATGCCGGAAGAATTCGTGTCCGACGAATGGGGGGCGATGCTGTGTACAGCCCACTGGAATTGTAACTGGACCTATGCGGTCGATAACGTGATGGACCCCATGCACGGGGCTTATCTGCATGCAGTTTCGCATTCGATGGCCGAGGGCGACCTCGAAGCGAAAATGCAGATAGAGAAGACGGACACGGGATTCATCTTCGGCAAGTCCGACCAACGTGACGTGAACTTTGACTGGATCGAATGGGCCGATACCGGTGCGTTCTGGCTGCGTGTGTCACCTCTGCCGTATCGTCAGGCCGCGGGACCGGGTGGCAATTTCGGGATTATCGGATTTGTGACGCCAATCGACGAAGAGAATTGCCGCGTCTTTTTCTGGCGGACACGCAAGGTGCAGGGCTGGCAGCGTGATGCCTGGAAATTCATGTATCGCCACAAGCTGGAAACCCTGCACTGGGATGTTCTGGAACAGGACCGGGTCGTGCTTTCAGGAATGGAGCCGGATGCACGGGACCATGAATTTCTGTATCAGCATGATACCGGGCTTGCCCGAACACGGCGCGAATTGGCGAAGGAAGCGGAAAAGCAGCTGAATGCCGTTGCCGCCGCCGAAAACGCCCACGCCGCCGCAGCCGAATAGACGGCGAAAACGATGGCCGTCGTCTCTCTCGAAAATAAGCGCATTGTCATTACCGGTGCCGCCCGTGGCCTTGGCCGCGGGTTCGCCGAAGCAGCCCTTGATGGCGGCGCTCGGGTCGTGATTGCCGATATCCTCGAAGATCGCGGACGTCAGACCGCCGACGAGTTGTCATCGCGTGGTGAAGTGTCTTTTCAGTTCGTCGACCTGGCCGATCCGGCTTCGATCGAAGCGTTGGCCGAACGCGCTGAACAGATACTCGGCGGTATTGACGGGCTGGTGAATTGTGCGGCGATTGCCACCGGTATCGGCGGCAAGATGTCCGACGAGATAGACATCGAGACCTGGGATCGTGTCATGACCGTAAACGTGCGTGGTACCTGGCTGGCGGTGAAGGCATTTACGCCGGCGCTGCGCAAAGCGGGTAACGGCAAGATCGTCAATGTCGCATCCGATACCGCGATGTGGGGCGCGCCGCGCCTGCTGCATTACGTGGCATCCAAGGGCGCGGTCATTTCCATGACGCGCTCGCTTGCCCGCGAACTGGGCAATGACGGGATAGCCGTAAATGCGATTGCACCCGGCCTGACGCTGGTCGAGGCGACGGAATATGTGCCCGAAGACAGACACCGCCAATATATCGACGGGCGTGCGATGAACCGTGAACAGCAACCCGAAGACGTAAACGGGGCGGTGATGTTTCTGTTGTCGGATGCGTCGGATTTTGTGACCGGCCAGTTATTGCCGGTCAATGGTGGGTTCGTTTTTAACTAACCGGAGGAAAGAAAATGAGTTCGGAAGCAACAGCGCGTATGGGTGCCGATGGAAAAGAAGAAGATCGTCCCGGCTGGCATCAGCAGGTCGGTCAGGGATTCGATGACTGGATGGAATCCCGTGTCGCACGCTATGAGACCCGCAAATATGATTGGGACGTTCTGAAGTTCCAGGCCGATTTCGATCCCAAGTACCGCCGCGCGCAGATGCGCTACATGGGAACCGGTGGCACCGGTATGGGAACGGATAACAACACCGTTCCGTCCGAGCATTTCACGTTTTCGACCATGGTGTTGCCGCCGGGTTGCGAAGGCCCGCCCCATATTCATACGGATGTGGAAGAAGTTTTCTTCATGCTGCGCGGCAGTATCCGGCTCACGATCCAGGACGGCGACAAGAAATGGGAATCGGTCCTCAAGGAACGCGACCTGATATCGGTCCCGCCCGGCGTTTACCGCGAACTGATCAATGAAGGTCAGGAAGAGGCACTGATGTGCGTTATGCTCGGTGCCAGCAAACCGGTCACACCTAGTTACCCGGCGGACCATCCGCTGGCATCGATCAAACGGGACAAGAAGTAGGACAGGCCCTTGGAGATCGATTCAAAATCCATTGCCACCGATCACGGGGAAATCACCTGTCTCGAAGCCGGCAGCGGTGAACCGCTGGTGCTGTTGCACGGCATCGGGTCAGGGGCCGCTTCGTGGCAGGCGCAGCTTGAAGCATTTTCCGACCGTTACCGAGTGGTCGCCTGGGATGCGCCGGGCTATGGCGGCTCTGCGCCGTTGGGACCGACCGCGCCGGATGCACGGGACTACGCCGCGGTTCTGGCCCAGTTCCTCGATGCGATGGAGATCGAATCCTGTCATCTGGTCGGGCATTCATTGGGTGCGCTGATGGCGTGTTCGTTTA
>CAJQLI010000029.1 GCA_905479125.1 uncultured Alphaproteobacteria bacterium
GGCCGCCTTCTCCGCGATCATGATCGTCGGCGAATTGGTGTTGCCGGACGTGATCGTCGGCATGATCGATGCATCGGCGATGCGCAAGCCTTTCAGCCCGCGGAGCCGCAACCGGTCATCGACCACTGCCATATCGTCGCTGCCCATCTTACAGGTGCCGACCGGGTGAAAGATCGTCGTCGCGATATCGCCGGCCGACCGCGCCAGATCCTCATCGCTCGATATCTGCGCGCCCGGCAGATATTCCTCGGGCGCGTATTTTGCCATCGCCGGGGCGGCGACAATCTTCCGCGTCAGTTTGAGCGCGTTGGCGGCAATCTGGCGGTCGCTCTCCGCCGAGAGATAGTTCGGGCGGATCGATGGCTTGGCTCGCGGATCGGGGCTTTTTATTCGGATATGGCCGCGACTGTCCGGTCTCAGGTTGCACACCGACGCCGTGATGGCCGGGAACGGGTGCAGCGGCTCACCGAACTTGTCGAGCGACAGCGGCTGGACATGATATTGCAGGTTCGGCGTCTCGCGGCTCTCATCGGATTTTGTAAACACCCCAAGCTGGCTTGGCGCCATGGTCATCGGGCCGCGCTTGAACAGCAGGTATTCAAGACCCATGCCCGCCTTGCCGATCAGGCTGTTCGACCGTTCGTTCAGGGTCTTGGCATTCTGCACCTTGTAGACCGCGCGTATCTGCAGATGATCCTGCAGGTTCTCGCCAACGCCCGGCAGTTCGTGCGCGACATCGATGCCGTGTTCGCGCAGCAGCGGCACGGGCCCGATGCCCGACAGCTGCAGAATCTGCGGTGAACCAACCGACCCTGATGCAAGCACGACTTCATGTTTCGCGTTGGCATGCGCATCTGCCCCGTCGAGCCAGAAATCAACCCCGGTCACCCGGCCTTCCGACACGGTCAGTTTTTTCGCCTGCGCTTTTGTCAGCACGGTCAGGTTCTGGCGGTGCGTTATCGGATGCAGAAATGCATGTGCGGCACTCCATCGTACACCGCGCTTCTGGTTGACCTGGAAATACCCTGCACCTTCATTGGTGCCGCCGTTGAAATCCTCGGTCTTCGGAATGCCGATCTCGGCACAGGCTTCGCGGAAGGCATTCAATACTTCCCAGCTCAGGCGCTGATCCTCGACCCGCCATTCGCCGCCGGCACCGTGCAGATCGCTCTCGCCGCCGACGAAATCCTCGGATTTCCTGAACACGGGCAGCACGTCGTCCCAGCCCCAGCCGGTATTGCCCATCTGGCGCCACTGGTCGTAGTCCCGTGCCTGGCCGCGCATGTAGATCATCCCGTTGATCGCCGAACAGCCGCCAAGCGTGCGCCCGCGCGGATAGGCCAGCGCGCGGCCGTTCAGCCCGGGCTCTTCCTCGGTCTGGAAGCACCAGTCGGTGCGCGGGCTGCCCATCGTGTACAAATATCCGACCGGAATTTTTATCCAGAAATAGTCGTCCTTGCCGCCGGCTTCGAGCAGCAGGACGTTCACGTCCGGATCCGCGCTCAACCGGTTTGCCAGCACACAACCCGCCGTTCCGGCGCCGATGATGACGTAGTCGAAATTGTCGAAGTTTTTCACGCCGGTTTCCGGCATATTGTGCTCCTCCCGCTTTGTTCATCTTCATCGGAACGCCGCCGCCGTGCAAGCCGTCCTCAATGTCGCCCTTCCCGTTTTCGGGATCATCCTCTGCGGGTATCTCGCCGGGCGTGTAAAGCTGCTGGGGGCGACGAGCTCCGAAGCGCTGAACGCCTTCGTCTACTGGTTCGCCCTGCCGCCGCTGATTTTTATCGGCATGGCGGTCACGCCGGTCGACCGTATCCTGAACACCGATTTTATCCTGACGGTATCACTGGGCATTCTGGGCACCGGCGTGTTCGTGGTGCTCGGCAGCCGCTACCTGTTCGGCAATCGCGGTGCGTCGAACGGTCTGCACGCGATGACGGCGCTGTTTTCCAACACGGGCTATATGGGCATTCCGCTGTTTATCGCCGCCTTCGGCGAAGACCGGGTGCTGCCCGCCGTGACGGCGACGGTCCTCAACATGTTTTTCTACGGCGCGATGACCGCCTGGGTTGCCGCGGTAAAAGACGAGGCGGACCGCCGTAGCGCGGGCGCAATCGCCGCCGGGATCCTTGTAGCACTTGCGAAGAACCCGCTGGTGGTCGCCCCCGTGCTCGGTCTCGGGCTCAGCGCGGCGCAGCTCACCGTGCCGGTCCCGCTCGAAAACCTGTGCCGGATTCTCGGCAATGCGGCCGCCCCCGGTGCATTGTTTGCCCTTGGCCTGTTCCTTGTCGGCCAGCGGATCACCGCAGGGCTCGCCGAAGTCAGCTGGATCACATTCTTCAAGCTGATCGGCCAACCGGCACTGACCTGGTACTTCGCCTTCCACGTATTCGAGATGGATCAGTTCTGGGCCGTCAGCGCCGTCCTGCTCGCCGCGCTGCCGACGGGGGCACTGGTCTTCGTCACGGCACAACAGAACGGGGTATATGTGCAGCGGGCGTCAGCGGGGATCGTAATGTCGACCGTGTTCTCTGTCGTCACGCTGACCGCGATTCTGGCTTGGTTCGGAAAAGTCTGACGGCGGTCAGCCCGCCCCGTGCTCCTGGCGCCAGCCGAAACGGACAATCCAGTCATCGTCCTCGTTCTCAAGACAGAAGACGGTGCCGAATTCGGGCTTGAAACTGATGACCTGCACGGACTCGTCGCCGGTGACCAGCTTCGCCGCCGTGCGCCGCAGGTAATCCACGTGACCGACCATCATCAGATCACCCGAACCGGCTGCAATTTCCGCCATAAAGGGGGAGACATCATCACCGGTATCGATCGGATACCCGGCGACCGCCAACCTGTCCGACAAGCCCATGACGGCACCGATCCGTTCAGCCGTTTCCCGCACCCACTGCTTGTCGCTGTGGAGGATACGGACCGGATCGATTCCAGCGGCGGCAAAACGCGTGCCCAGCCGGTCCGCCTGTTCGCGACCGAGTTCCGTCAGGTGACGTTCCGGGTCCTGTTCGAGCGAAAACGCGGTGGCGTGGTGAATAAGATAAACCTTCATAATGTCCCCTGCTTTATATCCGGCGCATTGATGCCCTGCGCATGTTCTGGTTGTTCAGACGGCGGCCGATCCACCTTGGTTCATTAACTTCAATCAAGTCGATGACGGCGCATCTGCCCCTAGGATCATAGACCGGCGACTGCCCCCAACATACCCTGGAGACTCCGAGACAGATGAAACCGATAGAGGACAGGGTCGAGATATCGATCGATTTTCCCGACAAGTTCTATCGCGGCGCGTTTGAGGGCGAATCCCGCTATGACGCGCGGGCCGAAGGCGATGGACTGGTGATGCATTTCGAACGCGGCGGCGACGAAAAACGCTCGGTCTCGGTGCATCTGCACCACAACGTTCTGGCAGGCCTGCTCATTGCCTGGGCCGAATCCCTAACAGAGGCAAGCCCGGTCGACACACGTCACGCGACTGACATTCGGTCCGCCCTGCGCGCCGTCGAAAAGGCTTTAGGATGACAGCATTGCACAACCACATATCGATGCTGCCTTTCGCTGTTTCAGTTTTCTCGCTGGTTTCACCGATAGCGGCTGTGGCAGGCGATCTTGGGGATGTCGGGGCCGGACACGGTCTGGCCAAAGGCCTTTGCGCAACCTGCCACCGCATCGGAAGGGGAGAGACCGACGAGAAGTTTCTCGACGTCGCATCCTTCCAGACCATCGCCGACAGCCCGTCTAAAACCGCTCTGAACCTCCGCGTGTTTCTCAAATCTCCCCACAGGAACATGCCTGACCTGATCCTGAACGAAATCGAAATAGACAGCGTGATTGCCTATATCCAGAGCCTGAAATCAACGACCAGGTAAAATAGCTGGGCCCGCCCTAGCGCAGGGTCAGTTTCCGCCGTTCTGACGCGTTCCGGCCCCATTGCCAGAGGGCCCCGTCCCG
>CAJQLI010000030.1 GCA_905479125.1 uncultured Alphaproteobacteria bacterium
AAGCCCTTGATATCCATGTCGACCTGAAGGCGCGCGGTTCGGCGGGCCGTGACGGCTGCGTGATTATTCTGCAGAGTGCGCGTAGCGGGCCTATTCTCGGGGCCGCGTCTTTCCCGTTGCCCGGCGGTGCATCCTGAGCGGCTCAGGCCGGATAGTGCTCCGCCCGGAAGGATGACAGCGGCATATTTTCCGCGCTGCCGTCGATCCACAGATCGAACACAATATCGCCCTCGGGCGTGACCTCGACGATCCGCGACCGGCAAAACCCGGTTTCAGCGACATCGCCCGGCTCACCGTCCACGGTTACAATTCCGCCATAGGTCATCAGCGTGTTGCCGGTCTTCGGCAACCGGAAGGCACCACCCTGGTAACAGGCATAGCATCCGGGATTGGTGTTTTTCCCGCTGGTGTGTTCCCCGTTGGCGTCATCCCAAGACCAGACCTGCCGGACGGTCATTGCGTCTTCGTTGATCGCGAATTCGACGAGACGGCTGCGGTTTTCCTGTGGAGGCACTTTTTCGCCATAAGGCACCGCACGGTAATTGCCGTTGTCGAAACACAGCACTGTGCCATCCGGTGTCACGCTGCAGTCGTGCTGATGATACTGCCAGGCAATGTCGCCGGCTGGGCGGAGCAGACTGTCCGACCACGGGGCACGCCAGTTTCCGGGGTCTCCCAGAATCCAGATCAGGTCACCGCTGCGGCGGTCGATCTTGATGATGCAGTCCTGGTGGCGCAACGACACGAGAAGCGAATCGTCGCGCGGGTCGTGGCTCACGGCGTTGGCATGGCACCAGTCCATGCTGTCGGCAAAGCCGCGCTTCTGCCAATACGGATTGCGGCTGCCGTAGCACAGCCGGTAGGGGTCAAGCAGATCGAACAGATGCCAGCGACCGATCACGGTGCCATCCGGCGAGAACTCGACGACAACGTCGCCGGCGAGTTTTGCGGTTTCAAGCGGCGCATCCCGGTCCGTGTCGCTGGATGGCCAGTCGGTGAATTCCCGGATTTCCATGGTCAGGATCAGCATGTTGCCGTCGGGGAGCAGGTTGACCCGGTGATGAAACAGCGGCACGTCGACGGGTATCGCGTCCGCCGGCGGGTCGGTGTCGGTCCATTTGCCGACGGCATACCATTGGCGAACAACCTCGCCGGCGAGCGTCATTTCGGTGATCAGGCTGCCATTGGTTGCCGCCGACAGAATATTGCCGTTGGGCAGTGATTTGGTGTCCTGCGGCGGGGTTTCGTATGCGCGGCTGAACGCAACCGACCCATCCCGGTCTATGCCTACCAGCCAGCCGCCGGGTGTTGCCCGGTCCGCGCCGCCGCCCGGCCGGACATTGAACAGCGTATGACCGGGTTCCCGGCGGTCGGCGATGCAGGCCGCGATTCGCAGTGGCGGGGTGTCGGTCGGGGCCATCGCCGCCTCAATCCGGCGCCGGAATATTCCGCAGCATCGCGGCACCGCTGTCCAGCGCGCTGACTTCCCAGTTCACGATATGATGCGATGCACTTGCGAGCAGGTTGCGGTATTCGCGTTCCACCGGGGAGCCCTGAAATATCGCGGTGCCGCCGGCGGTATTGAAGAGCCGCGTGCCGGCTTCGAGCGCGGTTCGGCAGGCCCAGGACGAATTCCGCTTGGCGCGCAGAAGTTCGGCATCGCTTAACCTGTCACCGGCATCCAGGACCTTCATGGCAGCCGTAACGGTGTCCCGGTTGAGCGCTTCCGCGGCGTCTATCTCGGCGGCGCATTCCCCTGCAATCATCTGGCTTGTCGGGTTGTCAGCGACTTTCATGCCACGCGACATACGCGTTGCGGTATAGGCCAGCCACTTATCAAGGAGGCCCTGTGCCATACCCACGGTCATTGATGCGAAAAGCGCCGGGGTCAGGAAGCCGCGGGGCAGGCGGTAGACCCCGCCCGGATTGACCCCGGTTCCCGGTCCGTTTCCGGCACGCGCATCTTCGCCCCGCAGGAGGGCGTAACCGGGCACGAACACGTCCTTCACCTCGAAACTTTTCGATCCTGTGCCTTCAAGCCCGATGGTGTGCCAGTCGTCGATGATGGTCGCTTCCGACCGGCGCAGCAGGAAAAAATGGGGTCCGTCCCGTGTATCGCCGTCAACAATGAAGCCGCCGCAGATCAGCCAGTCGGCATGGTCGATGCCGCTGGCAAACCCGAACCGGCCTGAAAACGAGTACCCGCCTTTGACCGGGGTCGCGATGCCCTTCGGATCGAAAGAGGCCGACATGACGGCTTCCGGGTTTTCGCCCCAGACATTTTCCTGCGCTTCGAGCGGGAATGTGCCGAGCATCTGGGCGTGATCGGCCATGATCGCCTGGACCCAGCCCTGGGCGCCGTCGCCCCGGGTAAGTCGCTGTGAAACACCGCACAGGACGTCCCAGCCCATGGCGTTGCCGCCGAACCGTTCTGGCTTGGTCATGCTGATGAAGCCTGCTTCGCGAAAATCGCTGATCGATTCCACCGGTACACGGCGCGCGGCTTCAGCCTCGGCGGCACGCGCGCCAAGGACCGGTTGCAGGGCGTCGGCCCGGGCATACAGGCTTGCCGCCGTTACCGGCATATCTGTTGGTCGAGAAGAAGCTGTTTCGGCCATGTTCCAACCCGGGTTCGTCTTTTCAATAAGGACCGATCTTCGGGGAAGATCAGGGGCGATACAATGCTTTTTGCCTTTGCAGCGCCATCCGGAATATTGGACGCGGTCTCCACCGGGCGATAGGCTGTCTCGACATCAGATCGTGTACCGTTTTCCGGTCGCCTACAATAAGACTGGTTGCCCATGGAAGACTGGCCGCAATGACAGATACAGATACACCCGCTCCTGCGCGCCGCGAAGGCATCGCCCATGTGATGATGCTGATTGCGGTGCTGATTTTCGCCGTCAATTACGTGGTCGGCCGCTGGGCTGCGGGCGACACGCCACCCTACACGCTCGGCTTCGTGCGCTGGACGTCGGGCATGCTGATCCTGCTTCCTTTCGCCTGGGCGCATTTGCGACAGGACCGCGACTTCATCCGACGTCACTGGAAACTGCTCTGCCTTGCAGGCTTCCTGATGCCGTTCATGGGGGCCGGTGTGACCTATGTCGCGCTGACCCATACCGGGGCGATCAATGGCGGCGTGATTCAGACCTCGATGCCGGTGATGATCGTGCTGTTGTCATGGATGTTTTTGCGGGAACGCACGGCCGGTATCCAGTGGCTCGGCATTATCGTCGCGATCGGCGGCGTGCTGTATATCGTCGCCCGCGGCAACCCGTCTTCGCTGCTGGACCTGACCTTCAATATCGGGGATGCGATCCTGATCAGTTGCAATCTGGGCCTGGCGGTGTACGGCGTGGCGGTGCGGAAACTCCCTGCGGGCATACATCCGCTTTCATTGATCACTGTCGTCTGTGCGGTGGGAGCGCTCTGCCATGTGCCGTTCTTCGCGTATGAGATGGCATCGGGTGTGCAGATCGTGTTCAGCACGAAAACATTCGTGTCGCTTGCCTATGTCGCGATTTTCCCGTCGGTGGTGGCTATCCTTCTGTGGAACAGCGCCATTGGCCGGATCGGCCCCAGCCGCGCGGGTTTCTACATGTACCTGACACCGGTTTATGCAGCGATATTCGCGATCCCGCTGCTCGGCGAATCTATTGGCATGTATCACATCGTCGGTGCTGTCCTGATCGTCATCGGGGTGACGCTGTCCAGCCGGAAGCCAAAAGCCACATCTACATGACGGAAAAACCCACGGTAGTCCGCAGCGATGGCATCGCCCATGTGATGATGCTCGTCGCGATGTTAATCTTTGCCCTGAACTATATTATCGGTCGCTGGGCGGTGGGCGATACACCGCCCTATACCATGGGCCTTGTGCGCTGGGGTGGCGGGGCGCTGATCCTGATGCCCCTGGCCTGGCGGCATCTGCGGGACGATCTGCCCTTCATTGGCCGTTACTGGAAACGCCTCTGCATCGCGGGGTTCATGATGCCGTTCATGGTTGGCGGGGTGAGTTACGTGGCGATGACCCACACCAGCGCCATCAATGCCGGCGTTATCGTGACGTCGACGCCGGTGATGACGGTGCTTCTGTCATGGGTGGTTTTCAAGGAACCCATCAGGGGCGCCGTGTGGCTCGGCATCTCGCTGGCGATTGCCGGCGTGTTGTACATGGTATCCCGGGGTGACCCGGCGTCGCTCCTCGGCCTGACGTTCAATATCGGCGACCTTCTCCTTGTCGGCAGCTGCCTCGGTGTGGGCGCCTACGGCGTCACGGTCAAAACGCTTCCCGCGGGGTTTCACCCGCTGTCATTGCTGACCGTGGTCTGCGTGGTCGGGGCGATCTGCCATATGCCGTTCGTTGCCTATGAACTGGGGGCGGGCGAACAGGTCGTGCTCAGCGTCAAGTCGGCGGTGTCACTGGTCTTCCTTGCCATCTTTCCGTCCGTTGTGGCCATTCTGATCTGGAACAGCGCCATCGCCCGGATCGGCCCCAGCAGATCGACATTCTACATGTATACGATACCTGTCTTTACGGCGATTTTGGCGATTCCGCTGCTCGGCGAATCGATTGGCGTTTATCATGTGGTCGGCGCGGTCCTGATTGTCATCGGGGTGACGCTGGCGAGCTGGAAATCGAAGACAACATGATGGTGGCGGCATGAAAGCAATACAGTTCTCGGAAACCGGCGGGCCGGAGGTTCTGGAATACGTCGATTTGCCCGACCCGACAGCGGGCCCGGGCGAAGTCCTGGTCAAGGCGCAGGCTTTCGGTGTCGGCAAGCCGGACGTGCTGCTGCGCAGCGGCGTGTATAAATGGATGCCTCCTCTGCCGGCTGTGATCGGCAATGAAATGACCGGCCACGTGGTTGGTGTCGGTGCAGGCGTCAGTCATCTGGCGCTCGGCCAGGCGGTGCTGGTGTTCGGCACGGGTGGCGGCCGTCATGCGGAAATGAATGCGGTGCCGGCAGATATCGTCACGGCGCTGCCCGGC
>CAJQLI010000031.1 GCA_905479125.1 uncultured Alphaproteobacteria bacterium
CAGACCCGGGCGTTTGAACCCGCGACCGTGCAGCGCACGTTCAACATCATCATGACCGATATCGCAGAGGCCGTAATCCTGCCGCGCGTGCTCGACATGTGCAGGGGCTCTGCGCCGGGGGTGTCTATCCGTGCTCTGAACCTGTCGATTGACGATACGCCCGACGCACTGAAATCCGGAGAGGCGGATATTGCCATCGGGTTCCTGCCGGAGTTTTCCGGCCAGTTTTACCAGCGGTTTCTGTTCGATACCGATTATGCGTGTATCGCCGCTGCCGATAATCCGATCGCAAAAGGCCGGTTCACGCTCAAAAAGTATCTTTCGGCACGTCATGTGATCCCGGAACTGCAGGGGACCGGCCATTCCGTTGTTCAACAGACGCTGGAACGCCAGGGGATCGAACTGAAAGTCGGCGCCCGTGTGCCGCATTTCCTGTCGATCCCTTTCGTCGTCGCCGCGAGCGACCTGATCGCGACAATCCCGAAGGCTTTCGGCACCACACTTGGTGCCGGGCCCAGCGTCAAGGTTCTGCCCCACCCGCTGGATCTGCCGAAGGTCGAGATCAAGCTGCTCTGGCATGAAAGGTTCCATGCAGAGCCGGCCAATCGCTGGTTGCGGGAACAGCTCGTCGCCGTCTTCAAAACCGTGAAATGGGTCTGAGTCCCGGCAGGCAGGATGGCGGAGGTATTGTTGCGCGGGCATCTTTCCCTCCGTCGCCGCCAGTGCCAAAATAGGGGCATGACTGAAGAAACCACCGAAATTTCCCTGACGGTCAACGGCGAACAGGTTACCCGAACCGTTCCCGTCCGCCGTCACCTCGTCGATTTCCTGCGGCTCGATCTCAACCTGACGGGCTCTCACCTCGCTTGCGAACACGGCGTCTGTGGGGCGTGTACCGTCCGCGTTGACGGCGTTGTGGCGCGTGGCTGCCTGATGCTGGCGGTGCAGGCCAATGGCGCCGATGTCGTGACCATCGAAGGCCTGTCGGCCAGCGGGGAGGTCGCCGATCTGCAAATGGAATTCGAGACACGCAACGCGGCCCAGTGCGGGTTCTGCACGCCGGGGATGGTGATGACCTCGGCCGAACTTCTGGCCCAGATGACATCGGGCGGCGGTGTGCCCGACCGCGAAGTTATCCGCGATCATCTATCCGGCAACCTGTGCCGCTGTACCGGCTATCAGGCCATTATCGACGCGGTCGAAGCGACAGCGAAAGCCCGCGCCCGGATTGCGACAGGAGACTCCGCATGAGCCCCGCAGACGGAAGCGGCCCGGGCCTGGTCGGCAAGCCGGTTGCCCGCCCGAATATCCGACGGCTTATTCACGGCAAGGGACGATACACCGACGACATTACCGTGCCGCACATGCTGCATGTCGCCTTTGTCCGCAGCCCTTACGGGCACGCCCGTATTAACGGCATCGATGCGTCGATGGCGGAGACGTCGCCTGGTGTGGTGCGTATCGTCACCGGGGCGGAAGTCGCCGAAATCTGCAAGCCCATGCACGCGGTGGCGGCGCACCGTCCGGGCCATAAATCGGCGGTCCAGAATATGCTCGCCACCGACCATGCCTGTTACCAGGGTGAACCGGTGGCCGCCGTGGTCGCTGCATCCCGGGCTGAAGCCGAAGATGCCGTTGATCTTGTAATCGTCGACTGGGAAGAATTACCCGCCGTCATGGATATGATGGAGGCGCTTGAGCCGGGTGCGACGCCGATCCATGCGGAGCTGGGCGATAATCTCTGTTTCCAGCATGCGACGCGGACCGGTGACGTCGACTCTGCGCTCGCGGCGGCGGCGTTCACGGTTGAACATGAATTCGAATTCGGTCGCCATACGGCGGTCACGCTGGAAGGCCGGGCGATCCTGGCCGACTGGGACCCGGTCGAGGAAAGGCTGACGGTTCACCAGTCGCACCAGTCGCCCTACCAGATGCAGGATATCTATTCCCGCCATCTCGGTATCCCGGAACACAAAGTGCAGGTTATTACGCCAGATATCGGCGGCGGTTTCGGCCTGAAGATCAACGTGCATGGCGAAGAGGTCGCGGTGGTGGCGATCTCGAAAATGATGGGCCGGCCGGTGAAATATACCGCCGACCGCATGGATTCCTTCGTCGCCGACTGCCAGACGCGTGATCACCTCAACACGGCGAAAATGGGTGTCGATGCCAACGGCAAGATCACGTCGATGGATTACGACAACACGCTGTCCGTCGGCCCCTACACGGCCTATATCCGCTTCGGGCTTGCCGAAGGAATGATGGCGATTACCTGTGCCGCGGCGCCCTACGCGCTGACGGATTATCACGCGCGAACCCGCGCCGTTTATGTGAACAAGGGCATCGTCGGCATGTTCCGTGGCGTCGGCGTGCCGGTCGGTTGTACCGTCACCGAAGTGCTGGTCGACCAGGCGGCGGCAAAGGCCGGGATCGACCCGGTCGAGTTCCGCCGGTCGAATTTTCACCGCGACGAAGACTATCCGCTCACCACGGTGGGCGGCTACGCGGCAAAATCCATGTCGCTGCATAGGTGTCTCGATGCCTGCGTCGATATCATGGATTACGACGCCCTGCGGACCGATCAGGCGCAGGCACGGGAGGCCAATGTCTATCGCGGCGTCGGTGTCGCAACCTTTGTCGAGGCGGCCGCCTTCGGTCCGGTCTATTACGGGCCGTCGGGCGCGCGGGTGTCCACGCAGGATGGCTGCACGGTCAAACTGGAACCGTCGGGGGTTGTGCGCTGTATGACCAGCGTGACGGATCAGGGGCAGGGGACACTGACAGGCATTGCCCAGATTGTCGCCGACCAGCTCGGTATCGGTATGGACGATATCGACGTTATTTCAGGTGACAGCGCGACCACGCCCTATGGCGGCGGCGCCTGGGCGTCTCGCGGGATGGCGATGGGCGGCGAGGCGGCGTTGCAGGCCGGTAAGGCGCTGAAAGCCAATATCCTCGATCTCGCAGCGTCGATCCTGCAGACGACTGCCGATACGCTGACCCTCGGGGGCGGTGAAATCCGCGATGTGGCCACCGGTGAAGCGCGCATGGACCTCGCCGAGCTCGCCAAGGTCGGCTATTTCCGCCAGGACACGCTGCCGACCGGCACCCAGCCCGAACTGATG
>CAJQLI010000032.1 GCA_905479125.1 uncultured Alphaproteobacteria bacterium
GGGCGCTGGTACAGATCATCGGGTCTGTTCTGGTCCTGGTCCTACTGGTGCGGAAACTGAACCAGCGTCGGGTAAACCTTCCCTTTGCGCGCATCGTGATGGGCAATATCGACCTGTCGCCGCTGACCGGGCTGGTCTACTGCTTCGGCTTCGGTGCGGTGTTCGGGCTGTTCGGCCTGTCACCTGCCTATGGCGCATTCCTCGCCGGGCTGGTCATCGGGCGGTCAAACCAGCGCGAACAGATAGTTCATGCCGTCCGCCCGGTACAGAGCGTGCTGGTAATGGTCTTTTTCCTGTCGGTCGGCCTGCTGATTGATCTGAGGTTTATCGCCGAGAATCTCGGCACCGTGCTGGTGCTGCTGCTGGTCGTGACCCTGTTCAAGACGGCGATGAATATCGGCATCATGCGGCTGATGGGCGAAAGCTGGCAGCGTGCATCGCTGCAGGGGCTGACCCTGTCGCAGCTCGGTGAATTTTCCTTCCTGCTGGCGGCAACGGGCCTGTCGGCTGGCGCCATCGGACAGGAACAGTCCCGCCTTGTGATCGCGGTGACGGTCCTCAGTCTCGCCATCAGTCCGCTCTGGCTGACGACGGCACGCCGCGTGCATGGCCTTGCAAGCCGGCAGATCGGCAGCCTGCGCGAACTGGTCGACGCGGCTTATGGAGACGAGGTACAGGTCGTCCGCCGCGGGTCCCGCCGGTTCGCCATCGTGACACAGGTCGTTACCCGGCAGGCCTGGGACAGGGCAGCGACACGCTTTCCCCGGCTGGCCCGCATCAAGAAACCGCATCGGGCAACACCGCCGCCCTCTTCCGATCCTTCCCCGTCACAAACCCCGGCCAATACCCCGGCCAACACCCCGGCCAACTCCTCGGCTGATACTCGGGCCGACGTGCCCGCCGACGCGCAGGAAGAGACCCTCACCCGCCTCGGTAACCAGGTGCGCGATGCGGCCAAGGACGACACGCCAGCCCAACCGCCCGCAGATAAGTCGCCCGCAGACAAACCGAAAGATGCCTGACTTCGCCATCGAACGGGATTGCGGCGGCCGCGTGGCGGGCATAGACGAGGCCGGTCGCGGTCCCTGGGCAGGCCCCGTCGTCGCCGCCGCGGTGATCCTGCCGGCAGACCTGCCGAACGGGCTTGCCGATGGCCTGGATGATTCAAAAAAATTATCCGCCGCGCGCCGTGAACACCTGTTCGACGCGCTGATATCCTGCGCCGGGATCGATTACGGCGTCGGCGCCGCCAGCGTTGCGGAGATCGAACGCGATAATATTCTCGCCGCCACCTACACGGCGATGCGCCGCGCCCTTCACGCGCTCGACACCGTACCCGACACTGCCCTGATCGACGGCAACCGCCTGCCGCCCGGCCTGCCCTGTCCCGGGCGCACCGTGATCAAAGGCGACAGCCTCAGCCTGTCCATCGCCGCCGCATCGATCTTTGCCAAGGTCACACGCGACCGGATCATGACGTCCCTGTCTGCGCGCTATCCCGGTTATCATTGGGAGCGCAATGCCGGATACGGCACAAAACAGCATCAGGAAGGCCTCAAAGCCCTCGGTGTGACCTGTCACCACCGCCGCACATATGCCCCCATAGCCAAGATGTTGAGTCCCGGCGAATCAGATAAACCATATGTTGCGTAAAATGCTGTAACCCATTGACTCCAAAAATAATTCTTGACGCAGAGTCCCACCGGACTCATGCTCTGCGGATAAATTTGCCCCCTAAAAACACACGGGGCTTTGGTGGGACACATCATGAAATTACCTTTGGACAGCGTCCTCGTCGGGGACACCGTGGCCGAGATGAACAAGCTGCCGGAATGCTCCGTCGACGTCATCTTTGCCGATCCGCCCTATAACCTGCAGCTCGCAGGAGACCTTCACCGGCCGAACAACACGAAGGTCGACGGCGTCGATAATGCGTGGGACCAGTTCGCCCGCGAAGGCGGCGACCCGCTCGACAGCTTTTCCGCCTATGACGCATTCACGCGCGAATGGCTCGCGGCAGCGCGGCGCATCCTGAAGGATGACGGCTCGATCTGGGTAATCGGCAGCTACCATAATATTTTCCGGGTCGGCACGGCGCTGCAGGACCAGGGATTCTGGGTACTGAATGATATCGTCTGGCGCAAAACCAACCCGATGCCCAACTTCCGCGGCACAAGGTTCACCAACGCGCATGAAACCATGATCTGGTGTTCGAAAAACAAGGATGCCAAGGGCGTCACGTTCAATTACGAAGCGATGAAAACCCTGAACGACGACGTTCAGATGCGCTCCGACTGGACGATCCCGCTCTGCACCGGTCCCGAACGCATCAAGAAGGACGGCAAAAAAGCACACCCGACGCAGAAACCGGAAGCCCTGCTCTACCGCGTGCTGCTTGCCTCGACCAAGCCGGGTGACGTCATCCTCGATCCGTTCCTCGGCTCCGGCACCACGGCCGCCGTCGCCAAGAAAATGGGGCGCCACTTCATCGGCATCGAACGCGATGAAACCTATGCCGAGGTTGCCCGCGAACGCATCGCCGCCGCCCAGCCGCCGGAAGATGAAACCGATTTCAATATCCAGTCCAAGCGGACGGAGCCCCGCGTACCCTTCGGCACGCTCGTCGAACGCGGTCTGATCGAACCCGGCCAGAAACTGTTCGACACGCGCAAGCGCTTCTTCGCCCGTGTCCGCGCCGACGGTACGCTGATCTCCGAAGGCCGCCGCGGCTCGATCCACAAGATCGGCGCCGAGATCCAGGGTGCCCCCGCCTGCAATGGCTGGACGTTCTGGCATTATGAAAAAGAAGGCCGCACTCAGCCGCTCGACCACCTGCGCCAGGTCGTCCGCGACGGGATGAAGGAAAGCGCTTAGGAAACACGAAAACGAGCAGCGAACACGAAACGCCGCACGACTTTCGTACCTGACTGCCTCGCTGGACTGCCGCGCTGGACTTTCCCGGAGGGGAAAATTGTATGGAACTCGCTGAAATTTATGGCGATGCGGCGGGCGAAACACATATCCGCCGCACCGTGATCGATTTTGAGATGCGCGATTTCGCACCGCCGTCCCAGCCGCTCGGGGTATCGGCGGAAATGCCCTCCTCCGCGAGCCTCTTTCTCACCGCGCCACCCGGATGGGACGAGAATTTCCACCCGACGCCGCGGAAGCAGCTGGCAGTTCTGCTGAAAGGCAATGTCTGCATCAGTGTCTCCGACGGCGAATCTATCGCCCTTGAGCCCGGCGACACGTTCCTGCTGAATGACATGGCCAGCAAAGGCCACCTCACCCGGGTCCAGGGGGAACAGGATGCGGCTTTTCTGTTCATCGTCCTTGATCAGGACGGCTCTCAGGACTCCTGAACCGGAAAGCCGCGATAACAGCGGGCGTTCCATAATGGGCTGGTCACTGCAAAACGGCGTCCCATTCCGGAACACTTCCAGACCGACCGCTTGCGCCTTGCAAAGGCAATGCCGGCAAGGCCGAGACCGAACAAGGCGAAGGCGTCCGGTTCTGCAATCGTCACCGACACCTCCGACGGCGATCCACCCTGCGGGGTGATACGGTATTCCTCCCCGAGTTCCAGCTCGACGTGGCTGCCGTCTCCGCTGGCTGCAAACCATCTCCTGATGCTGCCGAAATCAACTGAATCGACAATGAACGTGAAGCCGCCGGATATATTACCGACCATGATGCCGTCAGTGTTGTCACGGTACCTGTAATCACCGACGAAGGCGTTGCTGCCGGGGGGTGTTTCAACCGCTTCGCCGGGATCGTCCGAGACAACCACGGCAGGGTCTGATTCACTGTCAACAATTCGGAAATTAAGGGC
>CAJQLI010000033.1 GCA_905479125.1 uncultured Alphaproteobacteria bacterium
GGGTCGTGCAGGCGGGATCAAACGTCACCCGCACGATTATTGCGCATCGACTGGTCATGAAACAGGCCATCATTCCGTTTGCGATCGGCGCGGTACTCGGATCGGCCATCGGCGGGCGCATCGTCGTATCCATTCCGCTATCGCTGCTTCAAACGATCCTCGGCGTGTTCATGCTGTATGTCTGCTTCTCGCCCAAGATCACAGCGGGTATGCCGACCCAGAAGCGCTTCTTCGGGCTGGGCCTTGTCGGTGCCTTCATTTCAATGTTCATCGGTGCGACCGGCACCATCCTTGCCCCCTGGGTGCGCGGCGTCAGCGATGACCGTCGTGTTTTCGTTGCGACGCATTCCTGCATCATGATGTTCATTCACGGACTGAAGGTAATCGTGTTTGCGGTACTGGGTTTCGAATTTTTCGATTACCTGCCGCTGATGGCTGCCATGGTCACGTCAGGTTTCCTCGGTAACTGGATCGGGTTCAAACTTCTCGACGTCATGGAAGAAGCACTGTTCCGCCGCGTATTCCAGGTTGTCCTCATTCTTCTTTCGATCCGCCTGTTGTGGAGCGCCGCCGAAAACGCCGGCTACATATGACGGAAAGTTTTCTCGGCGTCCCGGACACAGGCCTCTGGCTCACCATCGGTCTGGTTATTGCAGCAACCATAACGACTTTCCTCGGAACGGTTACGGGCACCGCGGGCGGGCTGATGCTGCTTGCAATCATGACGTTTTTCTTTCCGCTCGCTGTGCTGATACCGATGCATACTTTTATCCAACTCGGCGCGGGATCGAGTCGGACCTTCATGATGTGGCGCTATGTGAAAAAAACACTCATCGTGCCATTTGCCATCGGTTCGTGTATCGGCGCCTTTGCCGGCGCGCAGATATTCGTCACACTTCCGTCAGAGCTGCTCCAGGGCATCCTCGGGATTTTCATCCTGATCGTGATGTGGACACCGCGCCTCGGCGCCGGCGGCCCCGAACGACTGCGCTTCGGCATTCTAGGCGCTGCCGCCACGTTCCTTGGTATTTTCGTCAGCGCAACAGGAACATTTCTGTCACCCTTCATCGCCCATGCGAGCTCCGACCGGCGTATCCATGTCTCGACCATGGCGACCCTCATGGCGATCTCTCATATCACGAAGCTTGTCGCATTCGGGGTCGTGGGCATGGCGGTCGGCGCGTATCTGCCTCTGATCGCCCTGATGATCTGTGGCACCGTTCTGGGCACCTGGCTCGGGCAGCATGCGCTCAACAAAATCCCGGAAAAACTTTTCCGCCAGGTGTTCCGTATCCTGTTGACCCTTCTTGCCATTCGCCTCCTTGTCGGAGCTGCAACAGAACTCGGCTGGCTCGACGGAATATTCTGAAGCCAAACCTTGCCGAATGGGCAGGTTCCGCTAAACTTTTCCAATGACCAGATCAGATGAACGACCGGACGGTATCTATGCCAGCACCTGCTGGGAATGCAGCACCCGCTGTGGATCGCTTGTAACGCTCGAAAGCGGTCATGTCGCAAATGTGGGGCCGAACCCGGATCACCCCGGATCGAAAGGGGCATTTTGCGTCAAGGGCATCCGCGCCTTGCCGGAACTGACCTATAGCAAAACCCGCATCAAAAGCCCCATGCGCCGCGTCGGTGAGCGGGGTTCGGGGAACTGGGAAGAAATTTCCTGGGACGAAGCGCTCGACGAAATAGCGGAGCGTTTGCTGGAAGTACGCGCAGAACATGGTCCGGAATCCCTTGTCGGCGCGGTATCGAGCGCGTTTTTCAGCCGCGGGGCCATGGTCGCGCTGTTAATGCGTTCGCTCGGTTCACCGAACTGGATGATGAATCAGGACCTGTGCGGCGGCTGTCGCGCCCTGTCGGACAGGATCATGGGTCTCGGCATTGTCGGCGGTGAAGATGTCGACAATACAAAATGCGCCCTGATTGTCGGCCGCAACCCGTCCGCAGCAGACCCCGTCCAATGGATGGCGCTGAAACGCGCGAAGGCCAATGGCGCTAAAATCATTGTCATAGATCCGGCACGGACACCCGCCGCCGAGATTGCGGATATCTGGATGCGCCCGCGCCCCGGGACCGACGTCGCGCTGGGACTTTCCCTGATCAATGTCATCATCGAAGAGAATCTTTACGATCATGACTTCGTCGGTGAATGGACGCGGGGCTTCGAGGAGCTGAAAACACGGGCCGCAGAATTCCCGCCTGCACGGGCAGCCGAACTGACCGGTATTGCCGCAGACGACATTGTTACAGCGGCGAGGATGTATGCCGACGGGCCGTCCAGCTTTGTATCGGGCCACGGGATCGACGCGTTCTCGAACGGCGTGCAAACCTTCCGCGCGTTTCATTGCCTTGTCGCCATTACCGGCAATGTCGACCGGCCGGGCGGAAATCTTCGGGTGAAACGCCCGCGCGGATTTCGAAATTATATCGATATCCTGCATGATCCCGAATTCTCGCTGCCACAGGAGATCGCAAAGCGAACCCTTGGCGCCGACCAATTTCCGCTCTGGGCCGGCCCAAAGGGATGGCAGACATCTGCCCATAACCCGACCGTCCTTGATGCCATCCTGACGGGCAATCCACATCCCGTTCGCGCCATGTATGTCTCCGGCGTCAATATCGCCGTGACCTACCCGGACACGAATAAAGTGATGGCTGCGCTGAAGTCGCTCGACTTTCTTGTCGTCGCTTCGCACATGATGACGCCGACATCAGAGATCGCCGATATCGTCCTGCCCAAGACAACCGGCCTGGAAGAGGAAGAGGTTTCGCTCGAACCATCGGCGCAGATCGTCTGCTACACGAACCCCGTCATCGCCCCACAGAACGAAGCACGTTCGGATTTCGACTTCACCACCGATCTCGCGCGGCGGCTTGAGGCGCGGGGCATCAACACGCGAAAGTTTTTCCCGTGGGAAACCAAACAGGAATTCAACGAATACCTGCTGGGTGACGAAATCGACTGGAAAATCCTCAGGAAAAACGGCTGGGCGCCATTTGACTTCAAACTCGGCAATTTCGAAGAAGCCGGATTCAAAACCCCATCGGGCAAGATAGAACTGTGGTCTGAAACGCTGGACGGGCTCGGCATCGACCCGCTGCCGAATTACGTATCGCCACGCGCTGAATCGGCCGACCCGACAACGCGCCAGGAATACCCGTTCGTGCTGATCACGGGCGCGCGCGAAAAGACCTATCACCATTCCCGATACCGGGATCAGGCATGGGCGCGGAAGGTATCCCCCTTCCCGCTTCTGCAGGTTCATCCGGAAACAGCAACTGCATCGGGCTTGGCGGAGGGCGACTGGGTCGCGGTCGAAACACCTGGCGTTGACGGTCGCTGCAAACTGAAGGTTTCGATCACCGAAGAAACCGGCCCCGGCACCGTCCGGACCGGCATGGGCTGGTGGCTCCCCGAAGCCCCAGGCCCGGAACGCGGCGCGCTGGACGTCAATGTTAATGTTGCCCTGTCCTATGACGGGCCATGGGACCCGGTAACAGGTTCACCAGACACGCGCGGGCTACCCTGCCGTCTGACGCTGGTGCCGGATGCCGAAATTCCGATGCGGGAATCCGCGTGACAATCCGAAAACGGCTCGACGAACTCGGGCTCCGGTTGCCGTCTCCCTTTGTCTATCCGAGCGCAAACCGTACCGGCTGTGTCGTCGCACAACACCTGCTATACACCTCAGGGCATCCACCACCGAAAGATTTCGGTGTTACCGTAAAAGGCAAAGTGGGTGCGGGTGTCAGTGAAGAGGATGCCTACGCGGCGGCACGCGCAACCGCCCTCAACATTCTCGCCTCGGTCGAAGCCGAACTTGGCTCGCTCGACCGGATTACGCAGGTCGTGAAGGTCTACGGCATGGTCAATTCCGCGCCGGGCTTCGACCGGCAGTTCGCCGTCATCGATGGCGCATCGGACCTGTTTTTCGAACTGTTCGGTCCCAAGGCCGGCCAGCACGCTCGATCTGCCGTCGGCATGTTTGAACTTCCCCGTCAGTTCTGCATGGAAATCGAAGCAATATTCGAACTTAAGGCCTGATTCGCGAATTCTGGTAATCCGCAACGGATGTTCACCTCGTTTCCGCGTGAGTTTTGTTACAAGCCATATCAGCAAGGGGAGCTTCACATGCCGCTAGACAACACACCCACCAATGACGAAATCCTGCAATCCTCCGATCTGAAAAGCATGCTGCCGGCGACCAACGTCACCCGCCGCATGTTTGTAGCCGGTGCCGCTGTTACTTCCGGCCTCGCACTTTCGGTGCGCCCTGCGCGCGCATCCATGATCAAAACCAGCATGGACGGCCTGCGCGGCGGAATGATCAACATCCCGACCGGCGACGGCAGTATCCCGGGCTACATGGCGATGCCGGCCACGGGCACGAACCATCCGGTCATCCTGGTCGTTCAGGAGATTTTCGGCGTTCACGAACACATCAAGGATGTCTGCCGCCGCCTCGCGAAGCAGGGTCATCTCGCGATCGCGCCTGAGATGTATCACCGCCAAGGTGACGCATCGAAATACACCTTCAAGCAAATCCGCCAGCTGATCGGCGAAGTCGTCGCCAAGGTGCCGGACAAACAGGTGATGTCCGACCTTGATGCGACCGTAAAATTCGCGGCCCGCAATAACGGCGATGCCGACAAACTTGCCATTACCGGCTTCTGCTGGGGCGGACGGGTTGTCTGGATGTACGCCGCGCACAATCCCAACGTCAAAGCAGGTGTCGCCTGGTACGGACGCATTATCGGCCGTGGCCAGAATCCCAATACGCCAACCCATCCGATAGACGTCGCCGGCAAGATCAAATCGCCGATCCTCGGCCTGTATGGCGGTAAGGACGGCGGCATTCCGGTCGATACCGTCAGGCAGATGGAGGCCAAGGTCAAAGCGTCGGGCAATCCGAACGTGGAAATCGTAATTTATCCCGATGCGCCGCACGCGTTCCATGCCGATTACCGCCCGAGTTACCGCGAAGCGGCGGCCAAGGACGGCTGGAAAAGGTTGTCTGACTGGCTGAAGATACACGGTGCCGCATAGGCACTCAGGGATCAAAACCACTTAAAACAGGCGGGTCTATGACCCGCCTGTTTCGTTTGCTTGACTCGTCCCCTGCCCTGCCCCAAAAACGTATACACATCCTTGAACATAAGCGTATTCGACGATCCGGAGCAGGATTCGTCAGGGAGAGAAAAATGGCCGCAGACGGATCAGGTAATATTCGCGAGCTGAAGAACTTTATCGGTGGCGAATTCGTTGCCAGTGGGAACACTTTCGAGAACACCACGCCGATCGACGGGACCCTGCTGTCGCACGTACACGAAGCGACCAAGGAAATGGTCGATAACGCGGTCATCGCCGCGCAAAAGGCCGCCAAAATCTGGTCAAAAATGCCGGTCGAAGCGCGCTGCAAGGTCCTGTATGCGGTTGCCGACGGCATCGATGCCCGCTCTGACGAATTTATCGAAGCTGAAACGCTCGATACCGGCAAGCCCCGTTCGCTGGCCAGCCACGTTGATATCCCTCGCGGCGCGGCGAACTTCCGGGTCTTTGCAGATCTTATCAAATCGGTCGGCACCGAAGCCTATCAGCAGGACACGCCGGACGGCCTCGGCGCGATCAACTATTCAGTCCGCCATCCCCATGGCGTCGTCGGCGTCATCAGCCCGTGGAACCTCCCACTACTGTTGTCCACCTGGAAAATTGCACCGGCTATGGCATCCGGTAATGCCGTCATCCTGAAACCTTCCGAAGAAACACCGACCACAGCGACTTTGCTTGCCGAAGTGATGAAAGAGGCTGGAATGCCCGATGGCGCGTTCAGCGTCGTCCACGGCTTTGGCGAAAACTCCGCCGGCGAATTCATGACGACCCATCGCGGTATCAACGCGATTACCTTCACCGGCGAGACGACGACCGGCGGCGCGATCATGCGCGCGGCATCCCACGACGTAAAAGCGCTGTCTTTCGAACTTGGCGGCAAAAACCCGTCCATCGTCTTTGCCGACGCCGATTTCGATGCGGCGATCGAAGGTACAGTCCGGTCTGTATTCGCGAATTGCGGACAGGTCTGTCTTTGCTCGGAGCGGGTTTATGTCGAACGTCCGATTTTCGACAAGTTCGTCGCGACGCTGAAGGAAAAAGCCGAAGACATGAAGCTCGGCCGCCCCGAAGACCCTGACACACAGATGGGGCCACTGATCAGCCATGAGCACCGTGACAAGGTGAAAGGCTATTACGACCTCGCCAAGGAACTTGGTGCCACCGTCGTCACCGGCGGCGGCATTCCCGAGTTCGGCGACGAACGCGACAATGGCGCTTTCGTGGAACCGACGATCTTCACCGGCTTGAGCGAGGATTCCCGCGTTCAGAAGGAAGAGATTTTCGGCCCGGTCTGCCACATCACACCCTTCGATACCGAAGAAGAAGCGGTGTCGATGGCAAATGACACCGAATACGGTCTCGCCTCGACGGTTTGGACAACAAACCTCGCGCGCGCCCATCGGGTGGCGCAGGGCATGGAAGCCGGTATCAACTGGGTTAATTGCTGGTTCCTTCGCGATCTCCGCACACCGTTCGGCGGCATGGGCCTTTCCGGTTTTGGCCGCGAAGGCGGACAGCACGCACTGAATTTCTATTCCGAGCAGAAAAACATCTGCATCAAGCTTTAAGAGGCGCACATGGCAGCAAAAACGGCGACAAAAAAAGAACAGGCTATCAAGGACGCGGCGCGGCGTATCCGCACCGCATGGAAAAACGGCAAGACCACCAAGCCGGTCCGTGATGTCCTCCCGAAGGGCGACATCGATGCCGCCTACGCAATCCAGCAGACGAATACCGATTACTGGATTAATGAAGGCCGCCGGGTCATTGGCCGCAAGATCGGTCTGACCGCAAAGGCTGTTCAGGCGCAGTTGGGTGTCGATCAGCCGGATTACGGTATCATCTACGCTGACATGGCTGTTGTTGACGGCGACGAGATCGATTTCAAATCGGTCGCGCAGCCGAAGGCCGAAGCCGAAGTCGCACTTGTGCTGGCCGAGGACCTCGATGGCGATCAGATCACCCTGCTCGACCTGATCGCAGCGACAGCGTATGCCCTGCCCGCCATCGAAGTGGTCGGCAGTCGTATTGCAAACTGGGACATCAATATTCTCGACACAATCGCGGATAACGCGTCGTCGGGCATGATCGTTCTCGGCACCCGGCCGGTCCTGCTTGACGATGTGGACCTGCGGATGTGCGGCATGGTCATGGAGAACAAGGGCGAACAGGTTTCTGTTGGCGCAGGCGTCGCCTGTCTCGGCAATCCCCTGAACGCCGCTGTCTGGCTGGCCCGCAAAATGGTTGATGTCGGCATGCCGCTTCTGGCCGGTGACGTGATCATGACCGGTGCTCTTGGTCCGATGGCGCCCATTGGCCCCGGCGAAGTGATCGAAGCACGTATTTCAGGGCTCGGCAGTGTCCGTGCCGCTTTCTCTGACTGATTTGAATTGAGGATATAGATGGCCAGCAAAGCAAAGGTCGCAATCGTCGGGTCCGGCAATATCGGTACCGATCTGATGATCAAAATCATGCGCACGTCCGACGCCCTCGAAATGGGTGTCATGGTCGGCATCGACCCTGACTCCGACGGATTGGCTCGCGCCAAGAAATTCGGTTTTGCCGCGACCCATGAAGGTCTCGAAGGGCTGACGAAGATGCCCGAATGGAAAGATATCGCGGTCGTATTCGACGCGACGTCTGCCGGTGCGCACAAACACAACGCAGCACTGTGCGAAAAAGACAACAAGATCATCATCGACCTGACACCGGCGGCTATCGGCCCCTATGTCGTGCCGGTGGTGAACATGGATCAGCACCTGGACGCCAATAACATCAACATGGTGACATGTGGCGGCCAGGCGACGATCCCGATGGTGCATGCAGTCGATCGCGTCGCCCATGTGCAATACGCCGAAATCGTCGCCTCGATCTCTTCGAAGTCCGCCGGTCCCGGTACACGTGCCAATATCGACGAATTCACGGAAACAACGTCGAAGGGCCTGGAAGTCGTCGGTGGCGCTGAACAGGGCAAGGCAATCATCGTACTCAACCCGGCTGAGCCGCCGCTGGTGATGCGCGATACGGTCTATACGCTGTCCGAAGACTGCGATCAGCAGAAGATCGTGGACTCGGTCAACCAGATGGTGACCGAAGTTCAGAGCTACGTGCCGGGTTACCGCCTGAAGCAGGAAGTCCAGTTCGAGCGGTTCGGGTCCAACAACCGGCTGCATATTCCGGGCCGCGGTGATTTCGAAGGCATAAAGTCCTCGATCTTCCTCGAAGTTGAAGGCGCCGGCCACTATCTGCCGAAATACGCCGGCAACCTCGACATCATGACCTCCGCTGCCATGCGTACGGCAGAGCGGGTTATCGCACGCCGCATGGCGACGGCTTAAGGATAGCGACATGGCAATCGATAAAGAAAAGAAGATCTACGTTCAGGATGTCACCCTGCGCGACGGGATGCACGCCATCCGCCATCAGTATGGTCTCGATCACATCAAGGCCATCTGCAAGGCACTCGATAATGCAAAAGTGGACGCAATCGAAGTCTCGCACGGCGACGGGCTTGCAGGGATGTCGTTCAATTACGGTTTCGCGAAAGAAACCGACCTCGATTACATCGAAGCGGCCGCCAGCGTCCTGGAA
>CAJQLI010000034.1 GCA_905479125.1 uncultured Alphaproteobacteria bacterium
ATACGTCTATGACGATTCCGGTCACGGTTTCACCTGCGACGATCGCGATTCCTACAACGAAGGCGCCGCAAAGCGCGCTTTCGGTCGCGCATTGAGCTGGATGGACGAACACGCCGCCTGATCCGGCATTCGACGAAGACGGCCAGAACCCTCTCCCTTCCCGGGAGAGGGTTTTTTATGTCCTAGCGCAGGGCAGCGGCAATATTGCCGCCATCGACCGTCATGACGGCGCCGGTGGTCTTTTTTGCCAGGGCAAGATCGACGAATGCCTGTGCGACGTCATCCGCTGTCACTTCACGGCCCAGAAGATTGCCCCCCATGTAATCCGCCTCGCTCAACCCCCGCGCGGTCGAGCGCGACGAGATCATGTCATCGGTCAGCAGTCCAGACCGTACCCGGTCGGCATTGACCGCATTCGAGCGGATGCCATCGGCCCCGTGATCAAGTGCATATTGGCGGGACAGAAAAAGTGTCGACGCTTTGGGCAGGCCATAGGGGCCGAAATCAGGGCCCGGATTGACCGCCTGCTTGGACGTATTGAACAGCAGCGCTCCCCCTGTTCCCTGGGCTTTCATGATAGCGACGGCAGCCTGCGCGCACCGCTGATGTCCCCAGAAATTGAGCTCGAAACTGTCGCGCAGGATTTTCTCGTCCACATCTCCGATACGGCCCTGCCACGCGGCACCGGCATTCGACACCAGGATATCCAGCCCGCCAAAGGCATGAACGATCGACGCAAACCCGCGTTCAACCGATGCGGATTTCGTCACATCGCACTGAACGGCAATACCGCCGATTTCAGCAGCCACCGCACGGGCTGCATCCCGATCGCGGTCCATCACAGCCACTTCGGCACCGGCACGGGCAAATGCGGCAGCGGTCGCCCTGCCGATTCCGGAGCCGCCGCCGGTAACTGCAACGACATGACGGGAAAGCGGCTTTTCCACCGCCTTGCCAAGCTTTGCCTGCTCCAGCGACCAGTATTCGATCTCGAAAATATCTTTCTCGGGAATACACCGGTAACGCCCCAGCCGCTCTGCATCGGCGATTACGCGGGCCGTGGTCTCGGCAAGATCGGCGGCAACCGCAGCGTCTTTCGCAGACTTACCGAGGCCGAATAGTCCCACGCCCTGAACCAGGATCACCCGCGGCAACGGATCGAGGGCCGTTTTCGGGTTTTTGAGCTTTTTGTTATTGCGCTCGAAATACCGCCGATAATCTTTTTCATAGGCATCGACGGCCTTTGCCGCGGCCATCGCAAATTCAGCGAGCCCACCCTTTTTAGGTGCCGGCAGAATAACCGGCTTGGGCTTCGTGCGGATAACATGGTCCGGCGTTACCGGACCGACCGTCGCGTAGGTTTCAACGTCTCTGCCGTTCACGTAATTGCACGCGGCCGGAGAATTCCGGAAATCCAGTACCATCCGGCGCCAGTCTTCCTGTGTCGGGTCCGCCACGAGTCCACGCAGCACCGGCATAATGTCCTCGACCGGCGCGACATTCGCAGGCAACCGCACCGGGGCGAAAGATTTTGCCTTGCCCGCCTTCGCGATATGTTTTTCCGCCACCGTGACAAGGTCGATCATACGCTCATACGCTTCGCGCGCGGTCTCTCCGAAGGTGAAGATGCCGTGCTTGAGCAGGATCAGGCCTTCAACATCCGGATGCTTCTCCCAGACCTGCGCGCAAGACTGGGCGAGCGCAAATCCAGGCATGATATAGGGGACGAGCGCGACGCGATCGCCATAGAGATCGCGGCAGATGCGATCTCCATCCGGCTGGTCGGTAATAGACAGGATCGCGTCGGAATGCGTGTGATCGACAAATTTATGCGGCAGAAAAGCGTGCAGCAGCGTTTCAACAGACGGATTGGGAGACGTCGAATCCAGCAATGCGCCACGCTGGGCATTGACCATATCTTCATCAGAAAGCTTTTTAAGCTTCCGCAACTTACGGATCGCATCAAGCCGGACGGCAGGCAGGCCTGGCGGCTCGATATCGCCCATATCCCATCCCGACCCTTTAACGCACAGCACGTCTATTTCATCGCCGGCGGTATCGGTCAGCCGCGTCTTTACCGATGTGTTGCCGCCACCATGAAGGACAAGGCGGGGGTCATTGCCCAGCAGCTGGGTCGTATAGACGCGAAGCGCGAGGTCTTCGCCGATGTTCTGGGTGGCGTAAGATTTGATCGCCGCCCTCGCGGCTTTTTCGGACCATCTGCTTTTCATACTCGCACTCTCGTCTGGCGTTTATCGGGGCGGGCAATGTGATCCAACCCGCGCGCTTTCTCAAGCCAATCCTGGAAATGGCGGGGAAGCAATATTTTCTTGTTTACCAAGTATTTACCAAAAAGAGGAACTCTGTCGGTGCGCGGCGGACTGCTTTGCCGCTGCGCACTATATGGGGGAATGACGATAGTGAAACCTTACAATCCCGTTTTGCGGTTTATGGCGGTTTATATACTGCTGGGCACTGCGGGCGTGCAGGCCGCAGACGGCCATCAGGGCACCCCTAAAAAGCATGCGCCCGAGAAGCACATGGGAGTGACGCCGAGGGTAGATTCACATAAGCCCTCCGGAAAGCCTATGGCGCTGACCCCGGCGGATATCGCGAGAGCCGCGGTGCGCAAAGAAAAAGCGGCAGCGGCGAAGAAAACCGCATCGCCGAAGCCGATGACATTACGCAAACCGGCTGCTGCCAAACCCGCCAAGTCTACCAAGTCCAACGAGCCCGCCAAAAAAGTCGCTATGTCGTCACATGCACGCAAAAAAGCCCATGTTCCCCATTGGGGCTATCACGGCGCGGGCGGCCCCGCACATTGGGGCGATCTGAAATCCACGTTCAAAACCTGCTCAGCCGGCCATCGTCAATCACCGATCAACCTTGAAGCGACGGAAGCGGCGCATCTCATACCGCTCTCGATACATTACAAGGTCTCACCGCTTGACCTGGTTAATAATGGGCACACGGTGCAGGCAAATTACAGCAAGGGCAGCTATATCACCCTCGGCACAGAGCGCTACGACCTGCTGCAGTTCCACTTTCATACTCCGAGTGAACACCGCGTTGCGGATCGCAGTTTTCCGATGGAAATACATTTTGTTCATCGGAACAAACGCGGCCAGTTGGCGGTCCTCGGTGTTCTTGTGGCGCCAGGCGACTACAATCTTGCGGCCCGCGAAATATGGGACCGCCTGCCCACACGCGCACATACGAAATCAGCCAAAAGCCGTTCACTGATAAACGCCCGGGACCTGTTGCCGGGCGACACCCGGCACTTCCGCTACAGCGGATCACTGACGACACCGCCCTGCTCCGAAAACGTAAACTGGCTCGTCCTCCAGACGCCGGTCAAATTCTCTGAAGGCCAGATCGCAAAACTTCACCGCATCATCGGCATGAATGCGCGACCGGCACAGGCGCGCAACAGCCGTTACCTGCTGCAGTCGATCGGAGGATAGGCCCATGAAGATACAATTTCTGGCCATCCTTACCCTGTTCGGATTATCCGCCTGCGCCATGCCGAGCCTCGACGCCCTGACCGGGGCCGACAAGCCGACAACCATGGCAAGCGCAACCGCATCGGGCGTTAAAGGAGACCCCATGCGGATGGACGCGATCGCCTATGCCGACGCCTATTGCCGCAAAGACGGGATGGCAGCGGTTGCGGCGAGCCAGAAGCTTGTTGTCGCCAACCCGAACCATCCCCGCGCATTGCTCAATTACGGCCTCGCACTCGACCTGGCGGGGCGCGGCATCGCCGCCTATCGGATTCTCAGCCCCCTGGCCCGGGCAGGGCACCCCATGCCGACGGTTCTGCAATGCGGTGACGACTTTATCTATTCGGGAACCGTCGCCGAAGTCGCCCAGCGCCGCCTGTTCGACATCAAGACCTCCCTTGCCTCGCTCGGGATGACTATGCCGCTGCCATCATCGGCAGAGATGAAAGCCGGCAGCAACACGATCTACCGGCTCGCAGCGCTTGCCCCCGCAGCCATAGAAATGGCCGCGAAACCGGCTATGCCGGCACCGAAAATGGCAACCCGTGCACCAAAAAAACACAAAATGACCCATAAATCGGGAAAAAAGGTCAAATCAGGTCACTTTGTACACCTTGGGTCCTACAAATCCACGCGAAACCTCGATCGGGGATGGAAAAACCTGCGGAAACGGTTCGCCAAAGTGCTGGGTAAGCAGCCGAAATCGGTTTCAGAGATCAATCTCGGCAAGAAAAAAGGCCGCTACCTGAGACTTGGCATCAGTGTAGCGAGCGCAAAAACAGCCCGCGCCATCTGCAAACGGCTCAAACAGGGCGGCCAGTATTGCGTCATTCGCCGGTCACGTAGCTCCTGATCCGGGCTGCCTGCCCGATCGACTGCGCAGGTACCCCGGCTAAATCAGCCGGCCTGTTCGGGATACAGCCCGGCGAGACCTTCTTTCGACGCCGCACACACACCGCGCTCGGTAATTAATCCGGTGACAAGCCGCGCCGGCGTAACGTCGAAGGCAAAATTCGCGGCGTTGCTGCCGGCGGATACGATCTCCACCGTCTCGACGCTCCCACCGGATGTCCGCCCGGTCATGTGAGTGACCTCCGTTATATCGCGCTGTTCAATCGGGATATCGCGAACACCGTCATCGATCGTCCAGTCGATCGTCGGGCCCGGCAGGCCGACATAGAACGGCACGCCGTTATCATGCGCCGCGAGCGCTTTGAGATAAGTTCCGATCTTGTTGCAGACATCGCCGGAGGCCGTCGTACGGTCCGTGCCGGTGATACACATATCGACCAGTCCATGCTGCATAAGATGCCCTCCGACATTGTCGACGATCACGGTATGCGGGACGCCATGCTTTTCCAGTTCCCACGCGGTCAGGCTGGCACCCTGGTTGCGCGGGCGGGTCTCGTCGACCCAGACATGCACGGGAATGCCCGCGTCGTGGGCCTTGTATATCGGCGCCAGCGCGGTCCCCCAGTCAACCGTCGCCAGCCACCCGGCATTGCAATGGGTCAGCACGTTGATCCGGTCAGGCTTGCCGCGCGCCTCCCACGCATTGTGGATCAGCGACAGACCGTTATCACCAATCGATGAACAGATCGCGACATCCTCGTCACAGATCCCGGCGGCACGGATATAAGCCGCCTTTTTACGGGCATTGGGCGATAACGGCGCCAACAGCGCCTGCATGGCATCGACCGCCCAGCGGAGATTCACCGCCGTCGGACGTGTCGCCATCAGGGCTTCCGCCGACGCGGCGACGTTTGCATCGGAAGGATCATCCCGCATTGCCAGCGCCATGCCATAGGCCGCCGTCGCCCCAATAAGCGGTGCGCCGCGCACCCACATATCCCGGATTGCCGTCGCGGCCGCCGCGCAGTCCTGCAGCCGAATAACCTCGAACGAAAATGGCAGTTTTGTCTGATCGATGATTTCGACCGTCCAGCCGTCTTCCGCCAGCCAGATGGTGCGATAGGGTGTGCCGTCGACGTTCACGCCTCAAGCACCCGGTGTGCAACGGCATCCAGCATTGCGACCGCATCGGGGTCACGTGCTTCCGGCGGCGTAATAATCGCGAAATCAAGCGCGGTGTGACAGCCGTCATTGCAGGTCTCGGCCCGGCCAGAGAGCCTGGGCACAACCGCCTTTATCAACGACCGTGCTTTTTCAGCATTTTCCTGGACCACCTTAATGACCGCATCGACCGTCACATCATCATGATCTTCATGCCAGCAATCATAATCCGTCACCATCGCGACGGTCGCGTAACACATCTCTGCTTCACGGGCGAGCTTGGCTTCGGGCATGTTGGTCATCCCGATCACGTCGCACCCCCAGGACCGATAGAGATTACTTTCGGCCCGTGTCGAGAACTGCGGACCTTCCATGACCATGTACGTGCCGCCCCGCGTATGGGGGATATCAAGCCCCCCCAGCGCATCAACCAGGTGGCCGCCGAGACGCCCGCAAACAGGATCGGCCATCGACACATGCGCAACGCAGCCCTCGCCGAAGAAGGTTTTCTTCCGCGCAAAGGTGCGGTCGATGAACTGGTCGACAATCACAAAATGTCCCGGCGCGTATTCTTCCTTCAACGATCCGACAGCGCTGATAGAGACGATCTCGGTCACGCCTGCCCGCTTCAGCGCATCGATATTCGCATGAAAATTCAGCCCGCTCGGCGGCACCCGGTGACCGCGCCCGTGACGCGGCAAAAAAACAATCTTCTGGCCGTCCAGCTCACCGAACAGCAATTCGTCGGATGGCAATCCGAACGGCGAGACCACCTGTTTCCACTCGGTATTGGTCAAGCCGTCAATATCGTAAACGCCGCTTCCGCCGATCACCCCGATGACAGGGGGCGTACCCGGTTGGGTCATTCCGTCTCTCCATGAATTTCAAATTCCGTTGTGCGGTATTTGGCCGGATGGATCAAGCCCGCAGGGGCCGCGCGTGTGCTACTGAAGAGAAGAGAGAGTTTGCCTCGCGGGAGTCCCCTCAATCTGGTCTCAGCATTTTCCATCATATTGGGATTCAGACAGGATTCCGGCAGACCGCCTGAATTTTGTTGCCATCGAGATCACGGACATAGGCGGCGTAGTAGTCTTGATGGTAATGCGGACGCAGGCCGGGCGCGCCCTCATCGGTCCCGCCGGCGGCCAGTGCGGCTGCGTGAAAGGCGTCAACGTCAGCACGGTTCTCGGCAACGAAAGCTGCATGCACACCGTTACCGGTCGATGCCGGATTGCCGTCGAACGGATTCATGATGAAGAACCGCGCGCCGGTCCGATCGCCATAGGAAATAAACGTCTCTCGCTCCAGCCCGCGCACATGGCCTAAAATGCCGAGTACCGCATCGTAGAATGCACCGGCGCGGGCAAGGTCTTTCGTGCCGAACGTAACGTGACTGAACATCGGTTTTCGCTCCCCAAATAAAAACGGGCGGATCAAAGACCCGCCCGTTTATCGTAATCGATTTTTCAGATCAGGCTAGTGAACGTCCGCCCAGATCCGCCGTTTGACGACATAGAGGAGACCCGTCAGGAGAAGCAGGAACAGAATCACCTTGATACCTGTCCGTTTGCGTTCTTCGAGTTCCGGCTGCGCCGCCCAGGTCAGGAACGTCACCACGTCCTCGGCCTGCTGTTTTACGGTCGCCTTGGTCTTGTCCGCGTAGTCAACACCTTCGTCCGACAATGGTGGTGCCATCGCGATAAGCTGTCCCGGGAAATAGGTATTGTAATACATCCCGTCAGGCACCTTCTTATCCACCGGCGCGTCTTTATAACCGGTCAACAGCGCGTTGAGGTAGTTGGCACCGTTATGACGGGCCTTGATGATCAGCGACAAATCCGGCGGGAGTGCCCCGTTATTGCCCGCCCGCGCGGCGTTTTCATTCGCAAATGGCGACTTGAACTTGTCCGCCGGGATACCGGGGCGGTCTTCAATTTCGCCGTCCTCGTTCGGTTCGGCAGGCACGTCAACCTCGGCCGCGATCGCCTTTACCTCATCCTCGGTAAAACCGATATCCATGAGATTGCGGTACGCGACCAGCCGGAGCCCGTGACAGCCGGCACAGACACCTTTGTACACCTCGAAGCCGCGGCGCAGTGCCGCCCGGTCATAGGTACCGAACAGGCCTGAAAACGACCAGTGATGTTCTGGCGGATGGACAGCATCGCCGGCGGCATTTGCCGACGAGAAACCCAGGGAAGCCGTTGCCGCAAAGACGCCGGCAACAAGAGCGGTTCTGATCTTATTCATCAGGCTTTCTCCATCGGCTTGGAGGCCGCGGCAGAGGCGCTCCCTCCACCCCCGCCGAGAACGGGTTCGGAGATGCTTTTCGGCAGGTCCTTCGTTTTCTCGAACTTGGCCAGAAGTGGTATGATCACGAGGAAATGGGCGAAATACCATATCGTGGCGATACGCCCGATGGCGATATACACGCCTTCCGCCGGTTTCGCACCCACATAGCCGAGCACGAGACAGTCGATCAGGAAGATCCAGAAAAACCACTTGTACATCGGCCGGAAACGCGACGAACGCACCGGCGACCGGTCAAGCCAGGGCAGCACGAACAACACCGCAATCGAACCGAACATCGCAAGGACGCCGGCGAGCTTCGCCTCGATCAGGATGAAGCCCATCCAGGCAGTCGACCATTCGCCAATAAAGTTGGCCGGTACCGCGCGCAGGATCGCGTAGAACGGCAGGAAATACCATTCGGGCACGATATGCGCCGGGGTCGAAAGCGGGTTGGCTTCGATATAGTTGTCCGGATGCCCCAGATAATCGGGTGCAAAGAAGATGAACAACGAGAAGAAGACAAGGAACACGCCCAGCCCGAACATATCCTTCACCGTGTAATAGGGATGGAACGGGATGACATCCTGTTCACCCTTGGTGTCGATACCGATCGGGTTGTTCGATCCATGTACGTGCAGCGCCCAGATATGCATCACCACCACACCGACGATCACGAACGGCATCAGGTAATGCAGGCTGAAGAAGCGGGCCAGGGTCGGGTTATCGACCGCAAAACCGCCCCAGAGCAGCGTCACGATATAGTCACCAACCAATGGAATGGCAGAGAACAGATTGGTGATCACGGTCGCGCCCCAGAAGCTCATCTGGCCCCAGGGAAGCACGTAGCCCATGAACGCGGTCGCCATCATGAGCAGCAGGATAACGACACCCAGCATCCACAGAATTTCTCGAGGCGCCTTGTAGGAGCCGAAGTAAAGCCCGCGGAACATGTGGATATAGACGATGATGAAGAACATCGACGCGCCGTTCATATGAATATATCGGATCAACCACCCGTAATTCACATCGCGCATGATGCGTTCGACCGAATCGAACGCCATCGCTGTGTGCGGCGTGTAATGCATCGCCAGTGTGATACCGGTGACAATCATGATCACCAGGATGATCCCGGCCAGTGAGCCGAAGTTCCACCAGTAATTCAGGTTACGCGGCGTCGGATATTCATACAGCTCGTGGCTGACGAAAGTGAAAATCGGGAGCCGGTGATCGACCCAACGGACAAGTCCGTTTTCGAGCCAGCCAGGTTTCTGGAATTGTGCCATGTTTTTCTTCCTCAGCCGATCTTGACGACGGTGTCGCTCACGAAGGCGTATTCAGGCACCTCCAGGTTAAGCGGCGCCGGGCCCTTGCGAATACGACCGGACGTATCGTAGTGCGAACCGTGACAGGGACAGAACCAGCCGTTGAAATCGCCCTTTGTCTCCCCCTGGCTGGTGCCAAGCGGAATGCAGCCCAGGTGGGTGCAGACACCTACAAGGATAAGCCATTCCGCCTTCTGGACACGGTCGGCATCACTCTGGGGGTCGATCATGTCGCCGTCACTGACAGCCTTGGCGCTATCGATCTCCGCCTTGGTGCGATGGCGTATGAAAACCGGCTTACCGCGCCATTTGACCCTGATGGCCTGACCGACCTCGATCTTCGAGATATCGACCTCGATCGTCGCAAGCGCCAATGTGTCTGCTGCGGGGTTCATCTGATCAATAAACGGCCAGGCGACAGCTGCAAGACCGACGGCGCCGAAAGCGCCCGTCGCAAGTTGCAGAAAATCACGCCGGGTTTCCCCGTCGTGACCGTGTTCCGTCGTTGCCGTACCTTCGGTATCAGCCATGGTTCACACCTTGTTTTCTTTTACCCGCCGACCCGCGTATTTGACTGGCCGACGCGTCGTTTCCGCTGAATATCCGCAGAATTACGGACATTGGAAATCCTTCCAAAACACAGGATTCCTCATTGGGCAATAGCTAGCACGGGTTCGGATTCGATACCTGCGGCGCGTCGCCGCACGTTTTCCGCCGAATACGCGCCTGCCCATCCACGTTAACCTTGTTCGAAATCGGTATAGTCGAAATCTTTCACGCTGCAAAGCCTGCCGGTATACGGTTAATGCATCGTTAATACGCCGCTGAAACCGCTGCAAACACGCGCGATTGCGCTTTTCGCACCGAAATGGACACACCTAAATCTTCGCCCCGCCATTGGCGACATTCGCGCCAAAACGGAAAATCCATTGCCGCGCCGCACTTTCGGCCCGTTCGATCTGCTCTTTGGCAAGCTTGCCCCTTACTTCCTTTGCCACGTAACCTGGCGTTTTAACGCCGAAATGGTCTCCGATCATGTGCCAGCGCACCGCCGCCATGCGTAAGCGGTCTTCCAGATTGTGGTGCCCGCTATCTCCGGCAGAATCCGGCTCGCTGGAGCTATCCCAAGCTTCAACCGGCTCTGCTTCCCGCCCTTTTTTGGCGCAAACCCTCACCGCGTCGGCGGAATTATGGTAGGCCTCGCCCAGCCGGGTAATGGCGGTCCTATTGCCACTGATCACCCGGTCGATCAGTGTGTGTCTCTCCTTTACCCGGTCCAGCAAGACGTATTCACAGTCCTCCACACCGACGCGCGCGGCTTCACCACGCAACAGCCGCGTCGGAGGCAGCGCAGGATCGCAAACAGCATCCGGCGTGAGTTCCCTGCCCGGCTTCGTGCCCAGAGGACCGATCAAATGAACTATTTCGAATTCGTACATGCCGGCGCTGCTATGGCCTGCTTCCACTGCAGCCTGATACCAGGCTTGAGAAACTGGCAGGGTGATTCCCGGGTACCCGAGTGCATGGATACGGGCGATTTCGATCTTCGCATCGACATAGCCTGACGTCGCCGAGCGGCATAGCCAAGCCCATTGCGTCGACCCAAGCGCTTTTGCCTGCAGTTTCAATTGCGCCGCACTGTCTCCCTCGGTAG
>CAJQLI010000035.1 GCA_905479125.1 uncultured Alphaproteobacteria bacterium
CGTTGACGGCCGAGGTGAATTCTCTCGGATTCGCCTTCTCCGTGTCAGATACGGGTTGCGGCATCCCGGAAGACAAGATGGACGTCATCCTCGAACCCTTCGGGCAGGCGGATATGACCCTGCAGCGGAACTATGAGGGCACGGGTCTCGGCCTGCCGCTGGTCAAAGCGATGACCGAACTTCACGGTGGCACGCTTGAGTTATTCAGCCGCGAGGGACAGGGAACGACCGCGACCGTCAGGATGCCGATCTCCACGGTAATGGAAGAACGGCGAAAGACAGCCTAGCCGGCTCCTAGTTATGCGACCCGCGGGAGACCCACGCCAGAACCACCCCGAAGAGCGAAAAGGCTGCAACGACACCGATGACGACATACATATCTGTTGGTTCCATTTGATCCTCCAATCCTGTGAAACGTCCAAAGGATTTTCGGGTGTCGTCTTTCGGTCGGCCTTGATCTATATCAATATGTGACCGACACCGATTACAGCTGAAAGAATGCCATGAAGTGGTTCCCGCAGGAAAAGCAGAGAATAGACTTCCTCGGCCTTGCGATGCGCAAAGAGAAGCACCCGTGGATGGAGAAATTCTATCTCGTCATCGGCCTGCTGTTTTTCGGCTATGTATTCTATAGCCTGTTTTTCACCGACTGATCCGGATACGCCATGACGCGACAGGAGCGCAAGCCCCCGCGAAAAATGACGGAAAAACGGCTGCGAAATATCGCTGTCTATTACTGCCAGCGCTATCTGGTTTCCGGCGGCAAGCTGACCGCCCACCTGAACAAACGCCTCTACCGCGAGGTTGCGGATTCAGAGGAACGCGCGGCCTTCGCCGAAATGATCCCGAAGATCGTAGAAGACCTGTCCGGCACCGGTCTGGTCAACGACAAGGAGGCCGCATCCGCCCGCCTGCGCACGGCGCTGCGGTCAGGCTATGCGTCCGGAACCGCTGTCACCGTTGCCGCAAGGGGCGCTGTTGTTGATCGTGACCTGGTCGAGCACGAACTGGAAATCGCCCTGACGGAAGCCCTTCCCGAACTTGACGGGGTCGACCAGGAAGCGCCCGAAGCGGCAATGGAACAGGCAGCTCTGGCCCTGAAACGGGCACGGCGCGGTCCCTATCGCACCAGGCCCCAGGATGAAAAATCCCGCCGCCGCGATGCAGGGTGGCTGCAGCGCCGCGGCTTTCGCATGGACGCTATCCGTCACGCACTCGATATCGATCCGCTGGAGGATTAGCCCCAGACTGGACGGTCAGGCCAGATCGAAGCCGTTCTTGACCAGAAAGTCCCGGAAGCCGGCGCGTTCGGTAACGGATAACTGACGCGCGACATTTTCGGACCAGGTGCAATTTTCAGAAACACCGTATTTATCGGTATGACGCTGCCCGTCCGCCGATATCGGGTTGGTTTCAAGCCGCTGGGCGTCATACCCGTCCACCACGTCATCAATCCCGGAATCGTCGTATTTTTCGCGATGAACGACCGCCGACTGCGGCAGGCGCGCATTCATCCGCCCCTCCCAGTCCGGCCATCCAAGCGTCAGTCCCGCAATCGGAAACACGCCTTCGGGGATACCGAGCGCCGCGCAGAACTCTTCCATCCGGTTCCGCACCTGACTGATCGGCGCACAGCCGAGCCCCATGCTTTCCGCCGCCGAAATAAAGCACTGCATCGCAAGTGCAGCGTCCACGGTCGCGTTGAGAAACGTATCCATGTTGTTGCTGGCATAGTCGAAACCGTTGCGCTCGGTAAGCCGCTTCGCACGTCGCATATCGGCGCAGAAAGTAATGAAGACGGGGCAGTACTTCATGTGCCCGGTATCGGGGTTGAGGTCCGCGAGCTTCATGCGAAGGTCTTCATCGGTCGTCACGATGATCGAATATTGCTGAAGGTTCGACTTGGTCGGCGCCGATTGGGCGCAGGCCAGCAGGACGTCCATCATGCTGTCGGAGATCGGCTCCGCGGTGTAGCGCCGGATACAGCGGCGCTCCAGAAGCTGGCTGACCGCTGCCGGCAGTTCTTCCGGTGTATCACCCTGAAATGTACGTCCATACCGTCCGCCGACCAGTTCCGCTGAAGTGCTCATGACCTGATATCTCACCCGCTGAAAATTATTGTCTTACGTGCTACTATACGCGCCTTCATCCACGATCCCCATGCCCTCAGATGCCCCTTACACCGCGACACGAAGACGTCCTGATCGTCCACAGCTCCGACCTGCACGTCGATGACGGCTATACCGCACGGGCCTGGGGCGGCGACGGCAATGCGCCGCTGGCCGCCGTACTGGACGCCGCACGGGCGATCGACGCCGACATCGTTCTGCTGACCGGCGACATTTTCGAGCATAACCGGCTGAACGCGACGATCCTGGAACGCACACGCGCCATTCTGGGCGATGCGCGCCTGCCGGTGGTCATGCTGCCCGGCAATCACGACCCGCTGATGCGCGGCTCGGTCTGGGACCGAGGCCAGCTATCCTCCATCGACAATGTCCACGTCCTTGGCGAGCAGACCGACATCGCCGCGTTTTCGGCATTCGACCTCGAAATATGGGGCCGTGCGCATGAGGACTATAACGAGATCAACCCGCTCGAAGGTGCCCCGCAGCGATCGGCCGGGCGGCATATCGTGGCAGGTCACGGCCATTTCGCGGAAGAACGCACGCCGGAAGGCCAGCCGGGGCCGGGCTGGCTGTTCACGCCCGAGGATATTGAAGCAACCGATGCCGATTACGTGGCTCTGGGCCACTGGAACCGGAAGGTACAGGTCGGCACCGGCAATGTCCCTGCATGGTATTCGGGCTCACCGGATGTTGCCGGGACCGTAAACGCCATCCGCCTCGGGTCGTCAGGCGGGGTCGATATTTCACACGCGCCGGTTGCCGGCCCGCCGAAGACCTGACTTAAGCGGCCCGGCGGCGCGCAAATCCCATCGCAACCAGCCCAAGCCCCAGAACCGCGAGAGATCCCGGCTCCGCCATCGCAACCAGCGTTGTCGCCGAGAGATACTCGTAATCGGCGGTGTCGTACTGCAGCGGCTGCGGCTTGCTGAGGATATTGTCGACACTCTCGACCAGACACTCGGTGCGGTCCTGACCGTTATTGTTCGTCCAGCCATCACCATGCCCGACGATATTCATGCTGATCCCGTTGCTCTTGATCGGGTTCTCGTACTGGCAAACATCGACCGAGCCGCCAGGAGCATAGGGGACGCCATCGGTAAAGATAATCCCGGTGGCAAAATTACCGTTACCCGAATAAGTGTCATGTTCGTCCAGCATCAGGCTCAGAGCGCCGGCTGTGTCCGTATAGCCACCGCTATAACCGATTGAATTCAATGAGTTGAGAACACTCGGCAGGTCCTGCGGGGCGTCCAGACTATGGACCACATTCGACGATGTCGCGAATTCGATGATGGAAAACCGCATCGGGTTGTTCGCCTGCCCGCCGTAATCGTTTATCAGAGTCTGAATCGCCGATATCTGGGCATTAAAATTTGTTAGGCCCATGCTGCCGCTCTTATCGAGCAGAATATAAACATCATGAAACGGCATCGCCCGCGCAGGTAACGCAGTGATGACAAGCGCGGCGAATGCCAACGCGCACGACCTGATGATCGTTCTGAAACGCATAATCCTACCACAATACCCTACCGTTCAAACTCGAAACGGTATTGTAATACTATGGCATCCGGGTTTTGCGGAAAACCCCTTTCTGTCAGCTGGTTAATAGGTCGGCTCAACCGCCGGAAACATCCATCAGACTTCAGACGCGAGCGCCTCGCCGACCATCTTGCGCAGCGCCAGGCCCGGACCGTCGACATTGATATCGATCCAGTCTTTCGGATTATGCGCATGGCGATCCATGTTCATCTGCTGGGCCGCAAGGATATCGACGTCGTCCTGAAAAGCGCCGCGCAGACCAACCCGGAATTCTTCATCCATCTCCGGGTCATCAAGCGCGAAATTCCGGGAATGGGCGTAAAAGTACCACGTCGAGTTCTCGGTCTCGGGCGTGATGGCATTCAGGTTATAGAACTCGAACCCCTGCCCTTCACGGCCGCCCGGTCCGCGCGCAATATCATCCGGATGATCGCCCGCCTGCGCACCGCATCCCGCCGGCAGACAACCGACACGCACCGTGTTGAAGCTCGGTACCATGGCCTCGGCATATTGCCAGC
>CAJQLI010000036.1 GCA_905479125.1 uncultured Alphaproteobacteria bacterium
TGCCCATGGAGATAACCCAGCGCGGTTCGGCCATCTGGTCGTAAACCTTGCGCAGCGCCGGGGCCATCTTGTTGGTCAGCGTACCCGCCACGATCATGACGTCGGACTGGCGCGGACTGGGACGGAAAACCACGCCGAAACGGTCAAGATCGTATCGGCTGGCCGCCGTATGCATCATCTCGACCGCGCAGCAGGCGAGACCGAACGTCATCGGCCATAACGAGCCGGACTGGGCCCAGGAGATCAGTTTGTCGGCCTGCGCGACCACAAATCCTTTATCGCTAAGCTCGTCGGTAACCTGAGACAGAATCAAATTCTGCTCGGTACCGGGCTTCAGCGGTGCGTCTACTCCCATTCGAGCGCGCCTTTCTTCCATTCGTAGATAAAGCCGATTGTCAGGATGCCAAGGAAACCCATCATCGACCAGAAACCGAACATGCCAATTTCAGAAAGCGAAATCGCCCACGGAAAGAGAAACGCTATTTCCAGATCGAAGATGATGAACAGGATGGCGACAAGGTAGAAGCGCACATCAAACTGCCCCCGCGCATCGTCAAAGGCATCAAACCCGCATTCGTATGCCGATACTTTCTCTGGATCGGGCCGCTGGCGTGCGATGATGAACGACGCGGCAAGCGCCGCAATCGCCATACCGACCGCTATCCCGATGAAAATCAGGATCGGAAGATATTCACGCAACAAGTCTTGCATCGAGAAGCCCCAGAGATACGCCGCAGGATGACGACGCAGTATGATCGCCCGGATAGTTAACGGAATTCATTAACCTTGGGTTAACAATCCTGCCATTAACCATCCAATGGCCTGCTTTATAAGATTAATACTATTGAATTTCAAAGCTTTTGGAGCGAATCGGGAGCTATTGCCGCAGTTACGTTGATTGCGGCCCCTGTGCTAGCGCTGTCTGCGGCTGGGAAGTGCTGGATAACGTTGCCTTTCCGGCACTCCCATATGCATTTTTTGTATTACCGGTCGGCGTTATCGATCAGTTCCAGCAATTTCGGTGGTGACATCGGTAAAGATCGCGGCCGGATACCGATTGCATTGCCGATCGCGTTTCCGATTGCAGCCATTGTCGGCACGACCGGCACTTCGCCAACACCGCGCAGCCCGAACGGATGCAGCGGATTCGGCACCTCCACGATCACGGTATCGATCATCGGCACGTCCGAGGTCACCGGCATCCGGTAGTCGAGGAAGCTCGCATTCTGCAGGCGCCCGTCCTCGCCATAGACGTATTCCTCGTTCAGTGCCCAACCGATGCCCTGTACGGCACCGCCCTGGTACTGTCCTTCAACCTGGAGCGGGTGAATTGCCTTGCCGGCGTCTTCGACCACGGTGTAGCGCATCACGTCTGTACGCCCGGTTTCTTCATCGACCTTTACGTCGACGATATGCAGGCCGAAGCCCGGCCCTGCACCGGTAACGTTCATGGACGTGCTCGCCGTCACCGCGCCATGAGACATCGTCGTCTGCTTGGTGATATCGGCAATCGACAGCGGCTCGAAGTTACCCGCGTTCTGACCTGCGGGCCGGCACTCGCCGTTTTCAAACACAACCGCATCTTCAGGCACATCCCAGATTTCGGCCGCACGGCGGACAAACTGGCTGATACATTCGCGGGCATTATCGACCACCGTCATCCCGACCGAATAGGTCGTCCGGCTGCCTGCCGTCACCCGGTTAAATCCGAGCGAGTTGGTATCGGCCATGGTGATGCGAACCTTGTCGACCGGTATGCCCAGTTCTTCAGCCGCCATCATGGCGATTGAAATACGCGAGCCCGCAACGTCAGCCGTCCCCGTGATGATGGTGACAGACCCGTCAGGCGCAATGTTCATGGAGGTCGACGTTTCGCCGCCACGGTTGAACCAGAAGCCGGAGCCGATCCCACGCCCCTGCCCTTCGGGCACCGGCGATTTGTAATGGTCGGATGCTTTGGCCGCTTCGAGGGTTTCAACAAAGCCGATCGGCCCGAGCGTTTCACCGTAGATCGTGGTGTAGCCCTCCGTGGCCGCGTTCTTCAAACGCATATCGAGCGGGTCCATGTCGATCTTTTTGGCGAGCTCGTCAATCACGCCCTCAACGCCGAACACGATCTGCGGCACGCAGGGTGCACGGAACGAGTTGACCTTGGGCCGGTTGGAGACGACTTCGAAGGATTCGATATAGACGTTTTCAAGATCGTAGCGCGTGAACATCGCATTCGGGGCGTTGAAGTACATCGAACCCGTGAAGATGCCGGTCTGGAAAATCAACTCTCCCTGCGCTGCCGTGATCTTGCCGTCCTTGGTGCAGCCCATCTTGATCTTGTAGCTGGTGCCCGAGACCGGGCCGGTGCCACGGAAGACTTCGCCGCGGCTGAGAACCATCTTGACCGGCCGGGTGGCCTTCTTCGAAAGCTGGATGGCAATCGGTTCCGGGTAGAATCCCGTCTTGCCGCCGAAACCGCCGCCCAACTCCGACTGCTGGACGTTGATCTTCGCCGCATCGATCTTGAGCACCGCCGACAACCGGTCGCGATACACGAATGGCGCCTGGGTGGAGCACCACAGTTCGACTTGGCCGTCTTTCGAATATTCGGCAACGCAGCCTTGCGGTTCGATATAGCCCTGATGCATCGGTTTTGAATCGAATTCGCGTTCGACAATGAAGTCGGCGGCAGCGAAACCTTTTTCGATGTCGCCCATCTTGCTGACCATCCGCTCCGTCACGTTGGTCGGATTATCATTGGGCTCGTCGAGGCCTTTGGTCCGGATATGATCGTGCAGGATCGGCGCGCCCGGCTTCATCGCATCTACCGGGTCGATCACATGCGGCAACACTTCATAATCCACCTTGATCAGCTTCAGCGCGCGCCTGGCGACAGCTTCGCTGGTCGCGGCGACCGCGGCGACCGGGTGACCGTCAAACAACGCCTTCTCGCGCGCCATGGCCACGCGTGTCATGTCACCGGCGGCACTGCCTGCCGGCTGATCCGGGAAGTCGTCACGGGTAACAACGGACTTCACACCGGGAAGTGCTTCGGCGGCAGATGTATCGATCGACTTGATGATCGCATGCGCATGCGGGCTGCGCAGAATGCAGCCGAAGAGCATGCCGGGCAGGAAGAAATCGGCACCGAATTTCGCGCGACCGGTAACCTTGTCCAGGCCGTCATGTTTAACCGGGTTGGTCCCGACTATGTTCAGTTCACGCTGAGCATCGAATTTTGAATCTTCGAGAATGGTCGCCATGATCAAGCTCCTCTCATTTCTTCAGCCGCTGCCATAACGGAGCGAACGATTTTGTCATACCCGGTGCAACGGCACAGGTTGCCGGCAAGCCAGAAGCGCGTCTCTGTCTCCGTCGGGTTCGGGTTGCGCTCCAAAAGCGCCTTGGCAGCGATCAGAACGCCCGGTGTGCAGATCCCGCACTGAAGCCCGTTAAGCTCCAGAAAATTGCGCTGCAACGGATGGAGGTCATCGCCTTTTGCCATTCCCTCGATCGTCTCGACGGACTTGCCGTCGGTTTCGACCGCAAGCACCAGACAGGAACACACAAGCTCGCCTTCCAGCATGACGCTGCAGGCGCCGCAGTCGCCGGTCGAGCAGCCTTCCTTCGTGCCGGTAAGTTCAAGCTCGTTGCGCAGCACGTCGACCAGGGTCTGGCCGGGTTCGCACAGGTATTCATATTCATCGCCGTTCACCGACGTCGTTACATGAGCTTTTTTTACCATCAGTTTGCCTTTGCCCTTTCAAGCGCCTTTTCGACCGCACGGCGTGCAATCACGCCTGCTGTCTTGATCCTGTATTCCTTGGTGCCGCGTTTGTCGCTGATGGGGTTACAAGCCGCCCGAACTGCGGCAATCATCCCTTCCATCGCAGCGTCATCCACTGTCGTGCCCACCAAGGCTGCGGCAGCATCGGCCACGAGCAGAGGTGTGGGGGCTACAGCCCCGACCGCAATCCTGGCCGCTATGCACACGCCGCTATCATCAAGCGTCAGATTCGCACCGACACCGACGACGGCAATATCCATTTCCGTCCGCGGGGTCAGGCGCAGGTAGCAGTCACCCGAATGAGGAGGTCGTGCCGGAAAACCGAAAGACACGATAAATTCCCCTTCACCGAGCGAGGTCTTTCCGGGGCCAGTGACGATATTCTCAACAGGCTCTTCACGGGTCCCGTCCGGTCCGATGATCGTCGCAACAGCGTCCGCTGCAATAAGTCCGGGCACACTATCCGCTGCCGGGGAACCATTACAGACATTCCCGCCGATACTGGCACGACCTTTAAC